>NZ_JAKKRK010000055.1:0-30112 GCF_025654545.1 Shewanella sp. SM20
CCTGTTAAGCCCATTGGCCTGGAAGTTGTTATGGCTAAAGACGGAAAAAAGCCAACCGCCCGAACAAGTCCCCAGTGTGCATTGGGCTTATCTAAGATTAGGAAAACTCGCGGGCTGGAATGACAGCAAACGAAGCGGAATTGTGGGCTGGGAAAGGTTATGGCAAGGATGGTTTAAACTGCAAACCATCCTTGAAGGTTACCAGCTAGCCTTGTCTCTTGAGCAAAAGATGTGATCAAGAGACAGGCTTCGGCAGGGATTTTTATTGAAGATAAGCTGAATAAGCGACACTGACGTCATAGAGTCTTTAGCGACAATACGTTATTAGCGCATCCCTTCGAGCACTTGCACTCTCTCCTTGGCCCTTACTGCATAGTCGTTTGAAAACCGCTCTGCCATTTCAATGCTCTGCTGATAAAGCGTTAAAGCTGCTTTAGCATCGGCCGGTCCACCCTCGCCTTTATCTAACAGAGTTGCGAACTGGAAGTAAGCATTGCCTAGAATATCCGCCTGCAAGCCTTGTTTGGCACCCAAAGTTGTCACTTTTTCTAACCAGTATCTCGCGTTAACCGTATCTCTATAGGGGTCCAATAACAGGATATTGGCAAGTTCAGCGGCGGCGTAAAGATCTCGCTCGGCGGCAATTATCCAAAACTCCTCGCTCTGCTCAAAATCCTCTTTAAAGTAATAATAGGTTTCGGCGGCATCTCGCGCTAAATCAGGTTGAGCTTTAACGCTTTGGCGATAATTTTCCAATGCCGTTGTAGCATTAAAATAGGGCGAACAAGATAACACTTGATAAAACGCCATCAGACTTCTTGCCTCCGGCAACCCTTGGTCAACTAGCTGATTTAACTGCTGCCATGCTTGCGTTTCACGGACCTTATCCGCACCTGTATTAACCAAGCCACGCTCGATAACCGATAAAGGTAAACGGATTAACTCAAGCTTTGACGCGTTATCGCCAAAGCTCGCGGCGCGCTCCAGCCAATAGATCTTTTCATCGGCACGCCCCGCGTAACCCGCTTGATCTCGCATCCAACGCAACGCCTCAATATCGCCAGCTTCAGCGGCTTCACGGTAATATTTCTGTGCCTTAATTTTATCCTTGGGTAAGGCGTGCCCAAGCTCATAGATACGTGCCAAGAAGCGCTTATCTTCGGCCTTGGCACTTTGAGCTAAGGTATTGATTTGTGATTCAGGTTTACCATAGGCATACAATTTCACATCACCGTTAGCATAAGTATATTGAGTACCATCGGGATAATTCACCTCAACCGTATCAGGCTGATACCAAACATTGACCTCATACTGTTCGGCAATCTGTGGATTAAAATTCACCCGCATCACAGCCTCATCACCGCGACGAACCGCTTGAGTATAAGGACTAGCCCATAGGCTAGAAATTTGCTGCAAACTACTTTTCAGCCTAGCCTCGAAGGGTTTGTCTTCCTTAGGAGAATGAATAAATACTGGATAGTAAACTGGTGCTAAAGATAATGGCGTAGTCGCAAGCAACGAATTATCCGCCTCGCTACCCGCATAAATAGGATCGATATTAAGTTCATGACTTAAATAAAAATCATCGTGGGGTGACACTTGAGTCGGCAACGTAGTTTGGCTAGCAACTTGTGCCGCATCCACAACAGAAGTGCGCTGCAACTTAGCAAGGTATTGTTGTTTAAGTGCTTTAGCCCTTTGCCACAACGGATGGTTCGGCAGTATTGTCACATCGAGCATTAAATCCTCAAGCCGCCACTGACAATCGCCACCACCATTCAAAGCTAAGGGCAGCGAAAATTCACTCGCTTTGCTACCACTGCTAATCACTTGCCGCAGCACTGAGGTTTCTTCGAATGTCGCGCGGTAGGGATTAGCAATATCACCACTGGGAAAACGGATTTCCTTTCGAGTACAAACAGATGAAACGTAATAACCGACAAGTTCTAATTGCGTATTAGCAGGTAAGACACCGACGAACTCGAAACGCGGACTGTCTACAGGTGCAGACACTTGATCGACGGGCAACTCACTACGAAATAAAGAATCCCAAAAAGAGGCCATGACGGGAGAAGCAAACATCAAGCCAGCCGAGCAAGCCAAATATAAAAAAGCCCTATGAAAGCAATGTAACAAACTCATAATGCCAGCTCTCCGTCGCTGATGAGGCAAATCCACTCGCACTTAAACACTCGCTTAAATACAACAAAGACCATTAAGTTATCGACAAAAAATTAAGCCAACGCGTTTAGCCGTTGGCTTAAATCATAACGTATTTACAGGCAAGTTGAACCCATGCCTCTCAGTCTAGGCTCGATAAACCCAGCGCATAAAACTCAACTTAAGCACTTCGCAGTCTAGCAAGCACATCCTTGGCCTTCAATTCAGCCATAGCGACATAGGCCACAGGCACTACAAATAACGAGAAGAAAGTGCCCGCTAACAGACCTCCGACTAAGACTAAACCTATGTTAGCTAACCCTAACGAGCCCGGTCCCGATGCCAAGGCTAAAGGAATCGCACTTAAAATCATGGTTAAAGACGTCATTAGAATCGGTCTTAAACGAGATTTGGCACTGCTTCGCGCCGCCTCAATCGCACTCAAACCTTGGTCTTGTTGCTTGTTGGCAAACTCCACCAGCAAGATACCGTGTTTAGTCACTAGCCCCACTAAGGTTAATAAACCAATTTGCGAATAGATATTCACACTCTGGCCAAACAAGGCTAAGGTCAATAACGCACCGACAATACACAAAGGCACTGTCAGTAAGATAATTAAGGGATCGACAAAACTTTCGAACTGCGCAGCCAAAATCAAATAGATAAACACCAATGCCAGCAAGAATAGCGACTGAGTGCCCGCCTGCGAATCCATAAGATCCTTCACCACGCCATTGTATTTAAAGCCTTGGGCATCATTAAGCAATGTCGGTAATTGTTCATCTAAGTAGGTTTTGATTTCATCAGTTGAATAACCGGGCATAATATCTGCCGTCAATTCAGCGCTATCAAGACCCATAAACGTCTTAATGTTAGATTCTGCCGTAGTCTGTTTAATCGACACAAATTGCGATAATGGCAGTGCTTGCCCAGATTCAGAAGTGACATACAGCTTATTCAACACTTTAAAATCACTCAGTTTGTCTAAGTTTACTTGCACTTGAATAGGATAAGTAAAACCATCGGTAGCATGTAAGTCCGCCGCCTTCACTGAGCCAAGAAAGGTAGAAAGTGCATTAGTGACATCACCATAACTCACACCTGAAAGGATAATGGCGTTGCGATCGATAGACAGATCGTAGCGTAGTTGATCCCTAAGCACTGAGTTACCCACGTTATTCAGGCCAGGATAATCCTCGAGTAACTTTTGCACTTTGGCGGCGGTTTCGCTGAGTTCGTCCTTATTCCGATCTAAGGTCGTCAGCTCTAAACGCAAATTATTGGCAATATTGAGATTATTCGCTGAGCGAATGCTAAACGACATGTTATAGGCAGAAACGTTTTCCTTTGATGTTGTAATCAAATCGCTGATCACATCATCTATACCCTCACTGCGCTCACCCCAAGGTTTGAGTAGCACATGGTTCACTGGCTCTCCCTCGATATAGGACAAGTTAGCCCCTACCGCAGGATGCTCGTCCATCACACCATTAAGCTCAGCATTGTGATTGAGATGATACTGCCGACCGACACCGGTAGGGCCATTAGACGCCACATCGATAAAGCCAGAGTCCTCCGCAGGCAAGAGTATTTTGGGTAATTGCCAGTAAGCAATACCCGCAAGACCCACCAAAACCACAGCCACACCAAACATCAAACGCTTGCGGACAAACCACTTATTCAGCTCATTGATATACAAATGATTTAACTGCTGCAGCGCATTCTCGACTCGGCTAAACCATTTAGGGTGTTGCTCAGTGGTATTGATCAGATAGGCGCTCATCATAGGCGACAAAGTCAACGCCACCACGCCAGAGATCATCACGGCCGCTGCTAAGGTAAAGGAGAATTGCCGAAACAGATCGGCGGTTAAGCCCGACATTAATCCGATCGGCAGATACACGGCGGCGAGCGTTAACGTCATCGCAATGATAGGGAAAATGATCTCCTGACAGCCTTTAATCGCCGCATTGAAAGGCGTTTCACCGTTTTCAATATGGCGATAGCAGTTCTCGACCACCACAATGGCATCATCCACCACCAGGCCAATAGCCAAAATAATCGCCAGAATAGTCAACACATTGATACTAAACCCGAGCGCCGACATCACAGCAAACACCCCAATCACGCACACGGGAATGGTAATAATGGGGATCGATGCCGCCCGTAGGCTACCCAAAAATAACACCACAATCAGCGAAACTAAGATCACCGCTTCAATCAACGCAGAAAACCCTTCGTCGATGGAGGCTTCAATAAAATCAGCCTGATTGTAGGCCAAGGTCATTTCTAAGCCTTGGGGTAAATGTTTTTGCATGCGTGCAATTTCGGCTTTAATGTTCGAAGCCACTGTCACTGGGTTAGCGTTGCTCAGCGGTAAAATCTGCAATGACATTGCACTATGTCCACCGATAGACAACATACTCGGCGACAGACTTTCCTCGCCCATCACCACATCGGCAACATCGGACACGCGGATGATCTTACCCTCGCTGACCTTAATCACCAGATCCTTCACGTCTTCAAGCGTTTCAACTTGATTCAAAGGGTTAATCGAGAAATCCCGCGACTTACCTTTGATCGCACCCGAGGTAAAACTGGCATTGTAAGAGCCTAACGTGCCCACCACATCGGCAGCTTTAATATTCAACGCCTTCATTTGTTCAGGATTGAGCCAGACTCTGACCGCCTTTTGTGAGCCACCATAGGGCCCCCAAACGGCACCAACGCCTTGAACTTGTTTGAGTTGCGGTACTAACTGCTGGCTAATGTAGTCGTACATAGCCTGCTTTTCCATGCCACCCGCGTTCACAAAGGTGATGATATTACTGGCCGAATCCGTGGCCGAGGTATCGTCGGTGACTGTGGGCTTATCTATCATGCTCTGGGGGAAATCGTTAATCCCTTCGACGCTGCTACGCAACTTGTTCATTAAGTTGGTGTATTCAATATCGCTGGTGTCATCATTGAATTTAATCGTTAATGAGCAACGCCCCTCGCTACAGTCGGTCGACATGGTATCGACTTTATCTATGCCCGAAGCCGCAGCAATCAACTTATCGGCCACGTTGCTCGACATAAAATCGGCGCTCGCCCCTGCAATCGACGCATTCACAGATGCCGAGTGGGTGGTATGCTCAGGGAAGTATTGGATATCGAGTTTTTGAAAGGCAATCAAACCCAGTAACACAGCCATAATACTGAGTACGGAGGCGAAGATAGGATGACGAATACAGACTTCGGGTAAACGCATTATTCAGCCACCTCAATATTTGGAGTTGAGCCTGAATCAGCACCTTTGTCAGCGCTTGATGTTGCCGCTTTATCTGCAGTGTTTCTATCCTGCACGACTTTGATCTTGCTATCGGACTTGAGGTTTTGCATACCCGTTTTAACGACTAAATCGCCTTCGGCTAAACCCTCAGTCACGACGGCATAACCGTCATTCGTATTTTGAGCGAGTTTAACCACTTGCTTTACTACGCTATCGCCCTGCACTAGCCAGACAAAACGTTCATCGTTATTGGCAATAATCGAATTTTGCGGCACTAATAGACGTTTAATCCCTAGACTATAGAACTGCTTGATGTTGGCGAACATGCCAGGAGCAAGCTTAAACTCAGGGTTTTCAAGGGCGGCATGCACTTCAACCCGTCCTGAGCTTTCGTCTACCGCTGGGGCAACATAGTTAACTAACCCTTTGAATACCTTATTACCATAGGCCTCAACAGTCACATTCACCTTTTGGCCCTTTTGCGCCTTGCCTAAATCCTTCTGACTGATGGCATAACGCACTTCGACCGGATTTAAACTATAGAGGGTGACTAAGGCCGTACCAGCACCAATTTGACTGCCGATAGACTGACTAAAGCTGGTCAACTGACCATCGAAGGGCGCCTTGATCAGGTAATCGTTCATGGTGGCTTGTTTCTGGCGAAAATCCGCATCGGCCAGATTCACATTTTCCCGTAGCTCATCCACATCTTGCTTAGCAAGCGCAAAGGGTTCTTTAATCAGTAAGTCTTCGATACGCTCCAGCTTAGTTTTAGCCAGTGCTAAGGTGCTCTTGGCTTTGTCTAAATCAGCCTTGGCTTTAATGTTGTCCTGCTCGGCAATCACTTGGCCTTTAGTCACTTTGTCGCCGTTACTAAAATGAATCGCGCTAATTTTTTCGCTAGCATTAAAGTTCAGCGTGGCTGAATCGATAGCGTTGATTTTACCGACTTCATTCACTACATCGGCAAAGGACGTTTCTTTAACGGCCTCGACCGTCACAGGGATGATGTCGACCTTGTCCGCCGACATCACGGCCATAGGGGCTAAAGCGAAAACACTCGCCAGTAGAAACGGCAAAGGCGCGAATAAGGGCGCCTTTGGGAGATGATGGGGATGGCTTTTTAATGAAATATCGCATGCACTGCGTGCTCGTTCAGTTACTCTTTGTGTAAACATAGTATGCAAACCTATCGTTCTTACTATTCAACGGACATCCTATCCGACAACAGCAAACCGGATTGAACCCAAAACTAATACCAAGTCCCCCCAAAGTGCCTGTTTCAGCAATTTGAGGTTATTTGGGTATACAGCCTATAGGCTTAATCCCAGTCAGTGCCAGTAAAAACTCGGTTACACAACCAAACAAAACAATAACTTAACGATAAACTTAATAGTGAGCACTTAAATCACACAAACAACCATAAAATACAGCAAACTTGAAACAAGTGTAGAGCCAGCCTATTAGCAAGCCACTATTTACCTTTTAACAGGGCTCCGATGGCCTTTTTCACGTCTGCAAAACAGGGGCGCTGAGCCACATCTAACTGCATGCACTCGTCTTTAATCGCACTCAACTGTGTGTAGTACAGAAGGCTAATCGAGGCACTCACATAGGCCGATGCATCCACATAGGCCAACAGATCTTCAATCAAGCAACCAAGCGCCCGCACTTCAATAGCTTCTATCGCTAAGCGTTCTGCTGTCGATAGATTACGTAAGTTTGATGCCGCACCAAAATCCCCAAACAATAAGCTCATCTGTTGATTAACCATAATATTATGGGCGTAGACATCACCATGGCTTACTTGTTTTGCATGCATGTGCGCCATCGCATCGGCCAACTGGTGCGTGATTTTGGCGACTTCATCAAGGCGAAATTCGCTACCGTCTTTAAAGGTATCGCGAGTGCAGGTGACAAGACTTGGTGGTAGCCCTAAGTTACTAAAACCTGGCGGAATAAGTTCCATCACTAAACCCAATTGATCTTTCTGGCTAATGTGCGCCACGACCTTAATAAGGCTGGGATGATCACCCGTTGTGAGACAGCAATCTAACTCGTCAGCGGGATAACCATCGCTCGTCACTTCCCCCTTAAAGAGTTTTACCGCAATCTGCGCCGACCCCGTCGCGGCTATCATGGCTTGATTCAACCAATCGCCTCGATAAATGACCCCAGAAGCCCCTTCGCCAAGCTTCTCAGCCAACTTGATATCACCCAGAGTCACATTCGCCACTGTGGCCACATCGGCGTGGGGATCGACTAAGGTATGGCTGAATGGATTTCCCGCAAAGGCGAGCCAAGTCAGTTTAGGCAAACTGAGTAACCAAGCTGGCAGTGCGTGGAGTTGATTGGCCGATAAACGCACTAACTCTAAGTTGCGGCAATTGGCCATCGACTCGGGCAAGGTTGTTAAACGGTTACCCGCTAAAGCTAATTTTTGCAGACGATGTAAATCGCCCATGGCCGCAGGCAATGTCTCAATGAGATTATCGGTTAGGATGAGCCAGCGGGTTTGCAGCGGTAATGCCGCAGCAGTCACTGTTTTAATTTGATTGGCCTTAAAGCCAATCATCTCTAAATTTGTGCAGCGCCCTAATGCCTCAGGCAAATGTTCAAAGCGATTATTCGAGGCGAAAATTATCTTTAAATGCGATAAGCGGTGTAAATCCTCGGGCAAAGTGCTCAGTTGATTATTCGATAAATCGAGGATTTCGAGGGAATCGGCTAAATCAAAAATCTCCCGCGGGAACTCGGTTAAATCCTCAACCAATTGTAAACGTGTGATCCCTTGTAACTGCCCTGCCCTTAACTGCGCTAACGTCTGCACTTTGCTACCCAAGTTAATGAAAAATCGCGGCTATGGTAGCGTATAAATCGATAAAGCTAAACGCAGGATCTGCAATCAAAGGGCGGCACAATCGGCCTTAAGACAACTTTGATACAATAGGTAAAACTTGGGGGAGCTATCCAGAAACTCGAAAACAGATTAGCATGTGCACCAATATGGAATGCCCAGTCAACTCATCACAGGACAATCATGCGGACACATTTTCGCCAAACGCACTCTTTTACAGTGCTTATGCTTGCCATGCTAATGGCCCTACTGAGCGGTTGCGCTACAACATCAGCAAGCCCATCAACCACTGAATTCAATGCCACAGCAAGTGATGTCAGTAATGATAACGACCACTCGCCACAACAGCATCAAACACCACCCGAAGTGGTTGAGCAGTACAGCGATGTGTGGGAAAAGATCCAACACGCCAATACCATTGACGTCCATGATGATGCCGAAGTACGTAAACAGCGTAACTTTTTCGATGATAAACAAAAATTTATGAATCAGGTTGGCGATCGCGCCGAGCCATTTTTATATTACATAGTCAGCCAGCTCGAAGCGCGTAACATGCCATTAGAATTGGCGTTATTGCCCATAGTCGAAAGTGGCTATAACCCTTTAGCACAAGCTAACGGCCCCGCAGGACTGTGGCAAATGATCCCTGCTACTGGACGTAATTTTGGCTTAACGGTGAATTCTGCCTACGATGGCCGTAAAGATGCGCTGGCCTCAACCGATGCAGTGCTCGACTATCTACAGCACCTATACGACACCTTAGACAAAGACTGGATTAACGCCGTCGCCGCCTACAATACCGGTGAGCTAGTGATCAAAGCCGCCATTGATAAAAACAAAGCCAAGGGTAAACCTACGGACTTTTGGTCACTGGGTATCCCTGCTAAGCGAGTACAAACAGTTCCTAAGTGGCTGGCATTTATTCAGATTATTCGAAATCCCAACCACTACGGTTTAAAAGTCCCCCCTATTGCTAACCGCCCTTTCTTGGAAAGAGTGCCTGCACCTAATGGCGTAGATATTGGCCAGATTGCTAATGCAGCAGGGCTCAGCAAAGCAGAATTTAAAACCTATAACCCAGGCTTTCGCCAAGGTGTAATCCCCAGCAAAGGTAAATATCAAATCGCCTTACCACTGGAAAACATAGGTCATTATCAGGAAAATCAAGACAAGCTCTACGCTCAAAAACGCTATGACAGCCAAAGCTATATCGTCAAATCTGGCGACAGCCTAGGCACAATCGCAGCCAAGTTTGATATGTCAGTGAAAGCATTAAAACAGGCCAACAATCTGACATCTGACCGCCTAAAAATCGGCCAAGAGCTCACACTGTTAACGCCAATGGCGGGCAATGATAATGAGCCTGAACCCACTAAAACCAAGGCGAAGACAGATAAAAAAGTGAGCAATAAGTCGTCGACCAAAGCTAAAGCAACTACCTCAACATCGGCCGATAAATCTGCAATAAAAGCGACCACTTACAAGGTGAAATCAGGTGATTCGCTGGATAAAATCGCCCGTAAGAATAAGGTTAAACTGGCTGACTTAATGAAGTGGAACCAGCTCAATGGCAAAAGCATTATTAAGCCAGGCCAAGAACTGAAAATTTCCGAATAACGATTGTAGTTTGAACGGCAAAAAGCCCAACAAAGCGCGGTTCCAAAGCGCTGTGTTGGGCTTGTTTCTATCCCAATATCAGAGTTAACCGCCACAGCTCAGCGTTACTACTCAGTTGACCTAATCAATACTCCCGGACAATCATTCCAAAACAAACCATTCTAATTGCACGCCATTATTTTGTGTCTTTCTTCGCTAAACCAAGGGGATACAATTGCTGCTTAAACATGCCAACAGGCATGTAATCGCCCACGACACCATATTGCTCTGGCCACTCTTTCTGACCTCGAACTGCAGTCCCAAATAGGTAATCTAAAAAAGAAAAATGGGCAGCATAGTTACGGTCGATTGCCGCCTTATCAGAAGCATGGTGCCAATGGTGGAATTGCGGACTGACAATTAAATAACGTAGCCAGCCAAAGTTAACCTGCACATTGGCATGATTAAAGACCGCCTGCACGCCAACGATAATCACATAAATACTGATGATGTCTTTGGAGAATCCCAAGATAAAAATCGGCGTGAGCACTAAACAACGGGTAGCAATCAACTCAAACATATGTTGCCTTGAACCAGCCAACCAATCTAAATGTTTCGCGCTATGGTGCACCGAATGGAAGCGCCACAGGAAAGGAATTTCATGGTAGGCACGGTGCGCCGCATATTGCATTAAATCGGCGACCAATAAAATCAACAACAGTTGCAACACAAAGGGGAGACCCGCGATAAAGCTTTGCACTGTGCTGGAAATAGCCCAAGAAAAGGTCGACTGCACAAATTGGTTTGCCACCAATAATACAAATCCAATCGCTAAGTGATTCACCAAAAAATGGTTTAAATCCCCTTGCCACTCGGGTCTCAATATTGCTTGTTCTGGTTTATGGGGTAGCCATTTCTCGATAAAAATGAAAATTAAGGTTGAGCCTAATAAGTCTAAAATAAACCAATCTAAACCCAGTGAGACCTTATGATTAGCAAAAGGCTCGACCTCAACTTGATGACCACCAAAGGCAATCGCTAAGCTCACAAATACCCAAGCCACAAAGCCGAAACGCTTATTTTTATTTCGAATAAAATTCAATAAACCTAAACTGCCCGATACCACTAAGGCGACAAATATTAAGCTGCGAATAACATCGACATTATAGCTTTGGCGTAATTCTGGAGTGGTGAGATATTCGGGAAAATGAAACGCCAATACACCCAGAAACGATAATATCGCTAACATACACGCTATAGTACCGCTAATACTGCCTTCACCAATTTGGAAATGACCGTCTTTAAATCCTTTACTCATCACAGTGAACTCCTTTTCCTATATTGCTCGCGTTATTCACATCACAGCAATGCTCGGCTTAATTTTTGCCGATCAGCCTACATTAACCCCGCAGCCACAATCAATAAAAAGTGAATGCTAAGACAATAATGCTCAATCTACTAAGCCCACTAAAACGAGCACACAAAAACAGCTCAAAAAAAGCGCTACCTAAGTAGCGCTGTTTTATTAGAGCCGTTCACTCACCTTAGCGGTTAGATCTTAATCAAGTTATAACCAAAGCTAGTAGAAGGATCTTTATTCAGCACCATAGTCACATTGTCTTCATTGCTGAAATCCATTAAATCGGATGCATAGACAACGGTTTTAGTACCGTTTTCCACAGCGATAACCTTAATAGAATATTCACCAGCTGGCACAGTCACTGACTGAGGGCTCGCAGGATTGACTGCGGTGATCTTATTTACAGCCGTTTCAATCGTGTCATTTGCCTTTAAGAAATACACGGTTAGATTGCTTTTATCGGCAAAACTCACAATGTCGAACTTAAAGCTATAGGGACTTGGCGTCTGAGTTTGCTTCATCTCCATCGCCTTTACTTGGCTGCCCTGCTCGGTCGTTTGCTCATAGATGAAGATGGTTTTAATGTCATCTTGGTTAAGGGTGATCAACACGTTATCGAGCAATTTATTTTGCGTACCGTGGTCGAACACACTCACACCAAAATCATTAAACTCAGCACCTTGATAGCTAGTCACCCCAAAAGATGGCACTTCGCTAAACAGAGTATCTTGCTTACTGCTAGCCACTTTCACATCGATAATGTGCGAACCTAAACCGTTAAAGACGCGATAATCGACACTCGCTTCTAATGCCACATGGTTGCGAACATTGGTGGTTGAATCGACACTGTCCAAGGTGATTTTTGAATCCGAAGCACCAAAACCTTCACGGATGATCAGCTTATAAGGCACCTTAGAACTGAATTTAATGTTCGCCGTTGTATAAGAAACATTGGTTGTTCCCGCTGGTGCGAGGTAAACCTTATATTCACCCGTATCCATCACTTGCGGCTGCGACACTTCACCATAAGCCACACTGCCTAACATCACGGCATCGGTAAAGGTTTGGGTCGACTTAGAAACATAAGCGTCAAAGGCTTGGGCATGAACTGCAGTATTGGCAATCAAAAGCTGCATTTTACTGTTTTCAGCCACTTCGTTGAGCTTATCGAGTTCAGTGCGAGAATAGTTGATATTAAGTAATTTAGGTTCGGTAAAATCACCATGTAATACAAAGAAATGGTCCGTTGCAACTTTCAAATCGATATTTTCTTTATAAATAGAGATATCTTTATCAGAGGCATCCTTAGCCATCACTTCAATCGCAGTCACGCCAGCCGTCGACGTAAATCGCGGCATAGTGTCCCCATAGATCACACTTTCATAGGTTTTATCGGCAACTTTGAGTGCAGTAGCAGTGCTTCCAGCTGAAGCATTATAGAATTGCACATAGGTGGCATTTTGATCTGTGCCCTCTTCATTATTATCATCTGAGCCACATGCCGTTACCGCTAAACAGGCAACAGCCACCGCAGCGAATCCCTTTAGCTTACTTTTTATCATTGTTTCCCTCATTAGCAGACAAAAATTCAGTTCAATCTACGCAGTTATACAATGACAACAATGGCAATTTCCACTAAAAACAAAAACAAATATTTTACAAACTCAAACACTTAACAAACATTTCAATAACACAGCAAAAAGTGATACAAACCACACTTTTCAGGCCCTTAATTGATACAAATGCGGCTGCTGATACTTTTGCTCGCCTCTCAAAAATTCTGCTCCAGTGGAAAATGGCTGATCTATCGAACACCTCTCTTTTAGGCTTATAGCGACTATGGATAAACTATCCTCAGACGGTACAAACCTTGTTCGACTAATGCGATTAGGTTACTCTCGCATCGCCAATTAAGCCTTTGGGATGGATAGGATTTGCAAGGGATTCTCAACTACTACAAACAATGTTTTCAACACGATAGTGCCGAAATCAATCTCTGGTCTAGCCACAAGCTTGCCGAGCAAGATCAGCTATTACTCCAACATGAAGACGAGTTAAGCAGTGGCTTCCTACCCCGCTTGCCAGTACCATTTGCTCCCGCCAGTGCATTACTAGCACGTAGCGCTTTGTATTTACGCGAAAAGGTATTATTGCACTGCTGTCTGTTTTTCTGCGGCACAGTCGACCTTAATGGCGAAAAACGTAAAGTCGTGACACCACTCCTTTATCGCGAATGCCAATTACAGGCTGACGGCGATAATCTCTACCTAGAGAGCAATAACACTCTAGCTGGCAGCGGACCATTCACTATCAATGAAGCTCTATTAGAAAAATTAGTCGTTGAAGGACATAGCCTAAGCCAAGATTTACGCGATAATCCAACGGATGTCAGTGGCTGGATATCTTGGCTGCGGGCGGGCCAAGCCGATGTCGATACCAGTCATTTATTGCATTTTCCCAAGCTGATCGATGAGGCTGAATTCACTAGCTTATGCCGTAAACGTGGGCAGTTTCTTGTCAGTCGAAGCCAAATCATTTTGGCAGAACGTTCGATCGCAAGTCGCGGCATTTTGCACGAACTCGACAAACTAATGACAGCGGCTGAACCATCAGCACCGCTTAAAGCGCTATTCGCAGAAACACAACAAACAACATCAATCAGCGCCAGTGAAGACACGCAAGAGGCTTATCTTCCCGGGCTGTTAAGCCGCGCGCAAATTCAGGCCTTAAAGATTGCGGCCAATCATACTTTGGGGCAGATCTCAGGCCCACCGGGAACAGGTAAGAGTTACACCATAGCTACAGTGGCGGCGGAGCAGGTATTAAGGGGCAAATCTGTCCTCATCGTCGCCCACACCGATGTTGCTGTTGATGTGATTGCCGATAAATTGCAACAACAATTCCAGCTAGGGAGCAGCCTTATTCGAGCAGGCTCGCCGCAGTTTATAAAAGTCCTTAAAAACCAGATTGATGAAATGCTCCATGGTCAGCACCCTGCATCAAATGAAGCCATCTCGGATAGATTGCTATTAAGTTCAAAACAACAACTTAATACCGTGACTCGTCAGCAAGTCAAAATGGAAGCGGGCTTTATACGTCATTGCCGCCATGCCATACGTCGCGGCCAAAAACTGGCGACCTTACAACAAGGACAATCCCGTTGGCGCTTAGGATTTTACAACTGGGCTTACCGTGCAGGTATAAAAAGGTTTGCCCAGCAATGGAATGAACTCGATAAATTAACGACACTGATAGCGCAAAAAGAAAGCTTAAGCCTCAAATACTTACAATTGGCCACTCACTATCGATTAAACCAATTACTCAAAAATAAGCGCAGTACGCTGGTGAGTTTTGCCAGTGCGTTACGCGCTCGCCAGTCCGCTAAGCAACTCGACGGTTTCTACAAGACGGATTTTGATGCCTTAAAACAAACCTTTCCCATTTGGTTATCTAGCCTTGCCAGCTTACATAAAGTGCTGCCCATGGAGCAGCAAATGTTTGATTTAGTGATTATTGATGAAGCCACCCAAGCCAATATTGCCGCATGTTTACCGGCCTTGCAGCGAGCAAAAGCGGCACTGGTGGTGGGAGATAGCAAACAACTGCGCCATTTCTCGTTTTTATCCCGCGCAAAACAAACTCAAATCCAGACCCAACTCGGACTCGCCCCAGATTGTCGCGGCCTAATGAGCTACCGTGATGCCAGTATGCTCGACTTAGCGTCACAATCCCTCGCGAGCCAATCCCAAGTGGTATTTTTAAATGAGCATTTTCGGAGTAAACCTGAGCTGATCCAATTTAGTAATCAGCAGTTTTATCAAGGCATGCTGAAGATTATGCAGCACAGACCTTGCACAAGTTCGGGACACTTACACAGAGTCCAGGTGACTGGCAGCCGTGATAGTAAGGGAATTAACGCCATAGAAGCTGAGGCATTAATTCAAAAGTTAGCTCAACTGATTGATGAACAAGAAAATGTATTAGTGCCTTCCAGCATTGGTGTACTCTCCTGTTTTCGCAATCAGACGGAGTATTTATCCCAGCAAATCCTCGCGCGCTTTAGCGCACAACAACTCGAGCGTCACCAATTACGGATTGCCACGCCCTTTGGTTTCCAAGGGGAAGAGCGCGATATTATGCTGCTGTCGTTTAGCATTACGGCCAACGACAGCCGCGCCGCCGTGTATTTAAATCGAGCCGATATGTTCAATGTCGCGATCACCCGAGCTAAACAAATGCAGTGGCTATTTTTATCGGTACAAGCGCATGAACTCCCCAACAATAATTTACTGGCAACTTACTTAGCATCGGCGGGCCAATTTCAAGCGGCACACAATTATGTCGATTCCCTCGATACCTTCGGCCAGTCAGTGGCACAGGCGATTGAAGCAAAAGGCATAACAGTCTGGCGCGCCTACCATATGGCGGGGCTAGAACTGGATATTCTGTGCCGCTATGGTAACCAATATTTAGCAATAGATTTAATCGGTTACCCAGGACCTTGGGCGGACTTTTTCGATATTGAACTGTATAAACTCTTACAGCGCGCGGGCATTAAACTTATCCCCGTCAGCTACGGGCTATGGTGCCAACAGCGAGAACTTTGTATCCAACATATTTGCCAGCAATTGGGTATTACCCAAACAAGTTAATGCAGTAAATAACAGCCTTAATCATGCTGTTGATAAATCGCTTTTATCTTGCTTCGCAACCAAGTGATTTTGGAGTTGTGGCTGTTTCTCTTATGCCAAATCAAGGTAAAAGGAATAGCGAGTTTATCAAGATATTCGTCGCTTAACGGGATAGGGCGACTGACTAAGTCAGGGTGTAATTGGCGAGCATATTGCTCACAATATTGTGGTGCAATTGCCATCATACTGTGGTGAGGCTCTGCCGCGACAAACAGTGACTGCTCAAAGCTGGCCAAGGTGAGCACAATATTGCGAGTTAACCCAAGCTCAATAAGCACATCATCCAAGGCCCAAGTTTCGCTTTTTTCCCACAAGATGTTGATATGCGGATGTTTAAGAAAGGTGTCTATATTCCACTCTTCCTGCAAGGCGGGATGATCGCGGCGCAAATACACCTGAGGAAGATCGGTAAATAAAACCTCAAAATCGATAAAATAGGGTAATAAATCAAGGGATTCCTTAGAACGTGGATGACTTTCTCGGCCGGTAAACCCCATATCCGCTTCACCACGCACAATCGCTTCGAGTGAATCGTAATCCCAATTTCGTACCTTCACCTTTGCATCAGGGTATTGAGTATAAATGGCCTGAGTCAGCTCATTAAGCATGATAAGCAACAAAGGCGACTCAAGCATTAACTCGAAGGTGAGCCCTTTGGTCATCTCGTCACCGCGCTTAGCCATCAGTTGCTTACCCATTTGCAACCATTCGGATAACTCCTGCTCCATACCGTGAGCCAATGGCGTTAACTGAAATCCCTGCGGCGTTTTGACAAATAAGGGATCGTCAAACCAATTCCGTAATTTGGCCAGCGACTTACTCACAGTGGATGGCGTGACATTGAGCTTTTTGGCAGCCTTAGAGACACTCCGCTCCTGTAATAAAAGCTGCAAAATAAACAATAAGTTAAGATCGAGCCGACTCAGGGATTTGGTCATTAAGTACAATTTCCGGCAATTTAGGAACCGCTAAGATCAGTGTAATGCTCACCAGCGCACCGACAGCGAGGATCACTAATAATATATTAATCGCACTTACTTCGAGCAGACCCATCACCCAAATATATAAAGCTGAAGTACACACTTGAGCAATTCCCAGTAAAGAGCTGGCAACTCCAGCCCGAGTAACAAATGGACTCAGCGCCTGACTCATGGTGACCCCAAATCCAATCGCAAAGCCCGAACACACAAAACCAAAACTGAGCAGATTGAATAACTGACCCAGCCAGCCCAATTGGGTCAAGATCAACACCAGTGCTGCGGCGGCAAATAATGTCTGAGAGAACAAAATTAATGATTTTTCTTTAAACAGGTTAAGTAAAAAGGGCGTCGAAAATGAGGCTAACATACTCACAAATGCTGTCATAGCCATAGTGTTGGAATATTGCCCACGGTCAAACCCCATCTGCCCCATGATCAACATGGGAGAGACATTTACATAGCTTAAAATCGTGGTCACGCCTAAAGTCGTTATCACCACGCGACTGAGAAAAAACCGCTGTTTAAAGGATTCTTTATATCCACCCGACTCAACTGTGGTGTGAAATTGCGGTTTAGGATAGGTTTCGCGCAATACAAAAATACACAGGGTTAAGACCATTAATCCCATCCCCGCCATAGTGTTAAATAGGCTAGGCCATGGGAATTTAAGCATAATTAAATGGCCTATCACAGGTGCAATCACTGGGATAATGCAAGTCACGCCATTGACCATAGAGAGCACTTTTGCTCGGCGCTTATCGTCTAATACATCACGCAAAATCGCAAAAGCCACAACATAGCAAGAACCCGCACCAATGCCTTGTGCAAAGCGTGCCATTAAAAAGAGATCACTGGTTTGCGCACTACCGGCAAAGTAAGAGGCAATAGCAAACAACAATGCGCCAAACAAGGTAATGGGTTTACGCCCAATCCTATCGGCTAAGCTCCCCGCAAACAGCATAGTGGTTGCCATTCCCGCAAGATACACAGAAAAAGCAATATGCAGCTGCGCCTCACTCGCCCCTAAATCCTGCGCAATTTGCGGCAAACCGACCAAGTACATATCTATCCCTGTCGGGTACAAAAGCACTAGACAAAAACTGCACAATAGATATCGAAACATATACCTCACCCCATTAGCCATCTCACACATAAGTTGCGCCTAGCCTAGTTTCACTCGCGCAGATCTGTGAGTGGCATTTTCGACAACAGGTATTTCCATTGACGACTTATGGGAGGACATAACACCACGAACGAGGAAGAAAAGTTGGTAACAAAACATAAGGAGGACAGGGGTAGAAAAATATCCCCAGCGGTTTGCGACCACAGGGGATATGTCGGTGAATGATCAGTCTACTATTCTATGAGCCCAACACTCATTGCTGAGGTTCTGGCGGTGCAGGCAGAACTTGGATCATTAAACTGCTATCGTCTTGCAGATATTGCTGCGCCAATTTATTAAGTTCTGCAACTGTCATCTGCTGCGCTAACGCTTGCCTTTGTTTAAAGGCAGCAAAACGACCAGGATGACTCTGGGCAGTTGAGGTGAGATCTAACCAAAAACCATTGGTTTGCGGCGCAGCTTGCATCCACTCAAGCACAGGTTGGCGGGCTCGATTAAGTAAGTCCTCACTGATCCCCGAAGGCGCTTTAACTTGCTTAACTGCGGCGGTGAAATACTCGGCAACCGTTGGCAACATGGCTTGAGTCGTCACGCTAAACAAACCTAAGTAACCATAACCGCTGGCATTGAAATCGTTATAAGAAAAGGCCGATGGCGAATAACTCGCACCCGCTTTCTCCCTCACGTTTTCCGTTAATAGAATGCTTAGCACTTGCTCCAGCAGACCCAATCCCGCGTGTTGACTCAAGTGAGTCATGTCCGTTGTAGGCCACACCATGGCAAGTGCCGCCATATCCAGTTGACCATAATGCGTTAATGTTTTCTGAACGGGCACTTTCGGAAACACAGGTACTATCGACTGAGCATTAGCAATAGCAATAGGGCTACGCTTAATGGCGCCAAGCGTTTCAGCCACAGCAGCAATGGCACTCGCTTCATCAAAATCGCCCACAATAGCGAGTTCAATCGCCCCTTGCTCGACGGCCGAATGGAAACTCGGCGCTAATTCTCCAAAGTGACGTTTGAGAATTTCTTCAGGCTCACCATAACCATAGCGTTTATCACCATTATGGGAGATACGGGCAAACTGATTAGAAAACTCAGATTGTGGGTTGCTATGAATACTTTGTTGCTCGGCAATCACTTGTTCACGAAACAATTGCTCAGCCTGCTTATCCATACCTGGCTCAATTAAATAAGCCGTCATTAAGCCAAGCTGCGTTCGAAGCTCTGCGGCATTAGTGCTAATCTCGCCGCCAAAACTTTGCTCACGCAGGCCTAAGTTGATGGAAATATCTTGCCCAGCAAAAATATCCTGCAGACTGTCATAATCATGGGCCTTGAGCCCACCCTGCACAAACGCACTGTTAAACAGATAAGACAAACCATCCAACTCAGGGAATGGCACTTCACCAAAGCCAATGTTTAGGCTGACCAATGTGGTGCCTTTATTAAAGTTGGTAGGCTTAAGATTAAGGCGCACGCCATTGGCAAATTGCAGTTGGCGAATCCCCGTTTCCTTATCGCGACTGTCGGCCACTAACTTGCCTTGCTCACCAAACTGAGTATAAGCAAACTCATCAATCGCCTTGATTGATGGTGCGCTCACCGCTTGTTTACGGCTTTTCTCGTAGCTGGCGATAAGCTGTTTTTCAGCATTTTCAATGGGCTTATTGCTGGTCAGATACAAATACGGCGTAGCGTTCCATGTTTGATTAAACACTTGGCTTAGCTTTTGTGGTGTCACTGTTGGCATTATTTTTTCAAAAAATGCGAGCTGCCAATCGGGTTCGACAGGGACGCGATTGCCCGCCACCGAATACACTAGACTCTCGGCAATATTCACACTGTGAATGGTACTGCTACCCGCGACACTTAGCTGATATCCCTTATGCATACGTTTGATTTGCTGGTCAATTTCCTGTTGGCTAAAACCAAACTCTTTTGCTTGACGCAGGGTTTTCTCCAAGAGTGCGATTCCCTCTTGCCAGTTATTTTCCTGCGTACCTAGGCTCATTTGTGTGCCATAGGCAATATCAAACTGCGGTCCAACCTGCAGGTTTACACCATATAAACCTTGGCTATGCAGTAATTGCGACTCCATACGGCGATACAAGATGCCGTGGGCAAGCTCGAGCAACATTTCCTGCTCCCGCACAGCAGGGCTATCGGTAATCGCTGAGATGGGTTTTAGCATGCCAAGGGAAACTGACGTTGACAGACTTGGATCAAAAAATGCCGCCGCATCGACACTTTGGCGCTCTGCGACAGTACCAATAGCTTGTTCCTTGGTTTTAGCGGCCAAAGGCGCGGCCTTCCAACTGGCAAACTGTTGTTTTATCTTTTGTTCTACCGCGGCGACCTCGATATCACCCACCACAATTAAAGTGGTGCGTGAGGGCGTATAAAAACGCTGATATAAAGACAGCAACGCCTCGCGATTGGCATTACTGATACTGTTCGCCTCACCCACAGGGAAGCGCTTTGACAACAATGTGTTTGGCATTAAAAACTGTAATTGGTTACGGTAATTCTCAAGATCCGCACCGCTACGTTCACGCAGCTCAGACAACACCACCGCTTTTTCACGTTCAATTAGCGCTGGGTCAAGTAATAGATTACTGCCAATTTCTCGCATTAAAAACAAAGCCGTATCGATTTTATCTTGGCTATTACTTGGCAAGTTGAATTGATAAACCGTCTGCTGAAACTCAGTCACAGCATTGGTATCGGCGCCAAAACTCAGGCCAAGGCGCTGCAATGTCGGCATCATCTCCCCCGCCGCCAATCCGGTCGAGCCATTAAAGGCCATATGCTCAAGAAAGTGCACTAATCCTTGCTCGGCATCAGACTCGACCAAAGAGCCTACATCCACCCGCATCCGCACTATGACCGCCTGCTCCGGCGTCTTATTGCTCACCAATAAATAACGCATACCATTGGCAAGTTCACCGGTATGGATCCGCTCACTCATAGGCAAGCCTGTCGTTCCCATCCACAGCGGATCTTCACTCGCCTGCAGTGGCAACGCCATACTCAAAAGCGCCAGCAGTAACCACTGACGCACAAAACTAATTACCTTGAAATTGTTCATTAAAATTCGCACTTTGCCCCCAAAATCAAACAAGAAACCTAGGAAGCGCTCACCTATGTTTCAGATAAAATAAGCTTTCACTATAGTACCTAAAGCACTTTAAGTCACAAAATCAATACCTTATGCCGTACTAAAAATAGTTTATCGCCTTGATATATAGTCAGAATATGCCGAAAAATAATGAGCGAGGAAGGAAGCTGAAACAGCTGTGGATTTAATGGTTACTGTGGAATGGTATGCATATATTTGCGAGATATTGAGTGCTTAATTGGCGAAGCCTTTTCGCCAATCTAGTAATAGAGCAATATCTTGATTGAAAATCTGAGTTGAACCCTCACAATTTTGGCTTTAAAAATCACACCAAAGTTTAGATATTTCGGCTCATGGCCTCGTGAAAAAACCACTTCACAGGTAAGCCATTAATGCAAAAGCCCTACGAATATTCGCAGGGCTTTTGTTTTATCACGCAGTTGAATCTTAAAACTGTTGAAACCAACGTTGGATCTGCTGTGGATCTTTGCTTTGCGTTAACGACAGCATCAGTAAAATGCGGGCTTTTTGCGGGTTAAGATTACCTGCTGCGATAAAGCCATATTTAGCATCGTCTATCTCGGCATCAAGCGTGGTTGCGCCTGTGGGCACTCGACTAGAGCGAACGACTAAGGTGCCTTTTTGACTCGCTTTAGCTAAGGTGTCAAATATTGAGTGGTAAATATTACCATTACCTACACCGGCGCTGACTATGCCATCAAAACCCGCTTCAACCATAGCTTTGACAGGTAAATCGCTGGCATTAGCGTAGTTGTAGACAATCCCTACCTGTGGCAGCTTGTCGAGTTTGCTAACATCAAAAGGCGTTTGCCTTGTATGTTGACGCTCAGTTTTGCCCATGTATTCAATCTTGCTGTTATGGATAACGCCAAGCGGGCCAAAGTTAGGCGCGGCAAAAGTGTGTACACCTGTAGTGTTAGTCTTAGTCACATCGCGGGCATTCAATACGGTATCGTTCATCACCACCAACACGCCTCGACCTTTAGATTCTAGGTTAGCGGCGGTCGCGACTGCGTTATACAAATTCATCGGGCCATCGGCACTCATGGCAGTTGATGGACGCATTGCCCCAACCAGTACTACAGGCTTATCGCTCTTGATGGTGAGATTTAAAAAATACGCCGTTTCCTCTAAGGTATCAGTACCATGGGTAATGACGATACCGTCGACATCTTTATCAGCCAATAGCAGATTGATGCGCTTGGCTAAGGCTAGCCAAACTTTATCGTTCATGTCCTGCGAACCGATTTTAACCAGTTGCTCACCTTGAATATCAGCAAGTTGTTTCATTTCAGGCACGGCCGCAATCAAGCTACTAATGCCCACTTCACCAGCCTGATAGTTAGACTCAGTAGCCGATTGTCCGACTCCCGCAATAGTGCCACCCGTGGCAATAATACGTACCTGTGGAAGCGCCTGCGCCGCGGAGGAGAGAAATAACCCTAAAGTGACCGAGAGCAAAAGCTTACGTATTGGAAAATTCATGCTTACATCCTTTGATTAATAATAAACGCCCACAGTGTGCACTATTGTCTAAGCCTCACTGTGATAGCTCTCACTAAAATGAAATAACAGATTTAGCGTTATCTAATTGATTATTTAAACTTTAAGGAAAACACCATGCATTTATTATTGAGTAGATTTAACTAATCAATGATTATTCGCTATTGACGCAGTGACAATTAAATATCGTATGGTTTATTTAATTTTAAAAACACTTGAATAAATATGTCGCCGATTGGTTAACGAATAACAAATCTATAGCTAATTTGCATCAAAAAGTAATGGCTCACACTAGTGATCCGAGTTGAGAGACTTATCTAAGAAAAAAAAGAAATACACTATTTCATACAGTTAAGTGATCACCATCCTAATCCTGTTATTGCCAAAGCGTTAAGATCTACTTCGATAGTCAAGGAGACGATTCTCCTTCATGTTTTCGATGAGTTATTCTTGATGTGTTACGTATACTTATTGTACACATCCACAACTCAATACTCGGAGATATATCTTACTATTAATTGGATTTAATAGGATCGAAATGAAAGATACTAATAGCGTACGGATCGAAGAAGATTTATTGGGCACGAAAGAAGTTTCCAATGAATTTTATTATGGCATACATACATTACGTGCCATCGAAAACTTTAAGCTGAGTAATCAAAAAATTTCCGATGTACCTGAATTAGTCCGTGGCATGATGCTAACAAAAAAAGCCGCTGCCATGGCTAACAGTGAATTAGGCGCTGTAAGTCCTGAAATCGCTGACAAAATTATTGAAGCGTGCGATCTGATACTCACAACGGGTCGATTTGTTGATCAATTTCCGGTCGATGTTTATCAAGGAGGCGCAGGCACTTCAGTCAACATGAATACCAATGAGGTATTAGCCAACGTTGCACTGGAAATCATGGGGCTAGAAAAAGGCCGTTACGATGTCATCAACCCTAATGACCATGTCAATAAATGCCAATCGACTAACGATGCCTATCCAACAGGTTTCCGTATTGCGGTCATCAACAGTACCGATATTCTGTTAGATGCATTAACCGACCTTATCAGCGCTTTCGACACTAAAGCCACAGAGTTTAAAACCGTCTTAAAAATGGGCCGCACTCAATTGCAAGATGCCGTGCCTATGACCTTAGGCCAAGAGTTTCATGCCTTTGCTGTTACATTGCGAGAAGAAATTAAGTCCATCAAGCGTTGCCAAGAGCTGTTGTTAGAAGTGAACTTAGGCGCAACCGCCATTGGTACAGGGCTAAATACGCCTGTCGGTTATTCCGCATTAGCCATTAAGTATCTGGCAGACATTACTGGCCGCGCCTATGTGCCAGCGGAAGATTTAATCGAAGCGACATCTGATTGTGGTGCCTACGTTATGCTGCACAGTGCAATTAAGCGTATGGCGATTAAAATGTCCAAGATTTGTAACGACCTACGCTTACTTTCATCGGGTCCACGTACAGGTCTGAAGGAGATTAATCTTCCTGAGCTGCAAGCGGGTTCCTCCATCATGCCAGCCAAGGTTAACCCTGTGATCCCTGAGGTCGTCAATCAGGTTGCCTTTAAGATTGTCGGCAACGATATCACTATCACTATGGCTGCCGAAGCTGGCCAATTACAGCTTAACGTAATGGAACCTGTGATTGGACAGGCGATGTTTGAGTCGCTCAGTTTGATGGGCAATGCCTGTATCTCCCTGCGTGAAAAATGCGTTGAAGGTATCACAGCAAATCCAGAGATCTGCATGGCCCATGTGATGAACTCTATCGGGATCGTGACCTACCTTAACCCAATCATCGGCCACCATGAAGGTGACATCATAGGCAAGATTTGCGCCCAAACGGGTAAAAATGTCCGTGAAGTGGTACTCGAACGCGGTTTGTTAACGGTTGAAGAACTCGATGACATTCTCTCAGTTGAAAACCTGATGAATCCTAAATATCAGGCTAAACGCAACACCAGCAAAGCCAAAGTGTAACTCAGTGGGGCTGGGGAGCCTTCCCCAGCCCACAACTCGATGATTCAAGAATAAGCCTGCGCAGAGTGAATATGCGCAGGCTATTGAAATTAAAAATAAAATAGAGTTAACACTATGATTATATTAGAGATAATTATCGTCCTCGGGGCTATTTACCTTGGTGCAAGGATGGGTAGCATGGGAGTCGGCTTCGCTGGCGGTGTCGGGGTACTGATACTGACCGCTGGGATGGGACTCAAACCGGGCAATATCCCGATTGACGTGATCCTCATCATTATGTCAGTTATCACCGCGATTGCGGCCATGCAAGTGTCTGGAGGGATGGATTATTTAGTCTCACTGGCAGAAAAATTATTACGTAAGCATCCCAAACAAATCACCTTTCTGGCCCCTGTCGTCACCTATTTCATGACACTTTTTGCGGGTACAGGCCACACCGCATTCTCCACCTTACCTGTTATTGCCGAAGTCGCAAAAGAGCAAGGCATTCGCCCCTCTCGTCCCTTATCTATTGCCGTTGTCGCATCTCAAGTCGCCATTACCGCCTCACCGATTTCAGCGGCTGTCGTGTTCTTCTCAGGCATCTTAGAGCCGTTTGGCGTAGATTATTTAGTACTGTTAGCCGTTTGTATTCCCTCAACTTTCCTCGCCTGCATGGTCGGAGCCGTTGTTGCCAACTTAATGGGTAAAGAACTGGCCGATGATCCTGTCTATCAAGAACGCTTAGCCAAAGGTTTAGTCAAAACACGCGGTACAACTCAAATCGAGATTAAAGCCGGCGCGAAACGATCTGTGATGATTTTCTTGCTGGCGATTGCGGCTGTCATGGCGTACGCCACTGCGATATCTGACAAAGTCGGTTTGATTGTTGACCCTGTATTGCCACGCGACGCCGCCATTATGGTGCTGATGCTTACGGCAGCTGCCGCTATTACGATTTTCTGTAAGTTAGACGCAAGCGAAATCTCTAATGCGGCCACCTTCAAGTCAGGCATGTCAGCCTGTGTCTGTGTATTAGGTGTGGCTTGGTTAGGCGATACCTTAGTGTCGAATCATATAGAGGAAATCAAAGATCTTGCCGGCACCTTACTGCAAAGTCAGCCTTGGTTATTATCGGTAACCTTATTCTTTGCCTCCATGCTGCTCTACTCCCAAGGCGCGACAACAAAAGCGCTGATGCCAGCAGCCTTGGCGATTGGCGTAAGTCCATTGACAGCCGTAGCCTCTTTCGCCGCCGTCAGCGCGCTGTTTGTATTACCGACTTACCCCACGCTACTGGCTGCGGTCGAGATGGATGATACTGGCTCGACTCGGATTGGTAAGGCGGTATTTAACCATCCGTTCCTGGTCCCTGGCGTTGTGACGATTGCCACCAGTGTGGCATTGGCCTTCCTGTTTGGCGGCATGATGCTGTAGCTCAATTTTACCCTAAGTGCTCTCAGGGCTAATGCCTACAAATGGATTAACCCTCTTCTTTTAATCTGTATCTATAGACTTTGTTTTGGCGTGATGCAGGTACATTCACGCCATAGCAAATCGAGTAAGAGGTGAATTAATGTCAGCAAAAACGCGTGTTCCTACCGCCATTAACGGCGGACCATTTGGCCAAGCTTGGTCGGCTCAAGCAGACTGCTTACAAAGTGTGACTGGGCTTATATTAGGTATTTTCCTCTTATTTCATATGCATTTCGAGGCGAGCATTTTATTTGGTAAAGAAACCTTTTTTCACATGGTGCAATTCTTAGAAGGCAGTATGTTTAGCTCGACGGGTCATGGCTTCCCCATCGTGACCCAGATCATTTCAGTCATTATGCTGGTGATTGTTGCAGTACATGCCGCCACCGCACTACGTCGTTTTCCAGTGCAATTAGGCCAATGGCGAGCGATGCGTGGCTTTATGTCGACTATCAAGCATAGAGATACCCAAGCATGGTTCTGGCAGATGATCACCGGTTTCTTACTGTTTTTCTTAGTGTCAGCCCATCTTGCCACTATGATTTTAAACCCTGATATTGGCCCTCACCTTTCGGCCGAACGGGTTTACCACGATAACGCTTGGCTCTTATACGTGGTGTTTTTACCTATCGTGTTATTCCACGGCATCGTTGGTTTATACCGAGTGATATTAAAGTGGGGTGTGAGTAGTAACCGTCCACTTATCCGCACTATCGCGCAAGTATTGATCGTCTATTTATTGTGTTTAGGCACATTAAGCCTAGTGACCTATATCAATATTGGTATCGAATTAGTTTTGCCAGTACAACCGTTTATTCCTCAGTAATGGGCATGACGCTATCGGCGCACCTAGCCTATATAGCAAGACAAACAACATACGGATCCTCCTCTGATACATAGTTGCAGCGCATCTATGCCCGAGGAGCGCAATGATAAATCCATGAAATGTTATCTAAATTATTAGATAAGGATCTGATTTGAAAATCATTTATACAGACTCATTAGTCATTGGCGCAGGATTGGCAGGCCTCAGAGTCGCGATTGCCACCAAAGAGCGAGGCCTAGATACCTTAGTGCTATCGTTAATTCCCGCAAAACGTTCACATTCGGCCGCCGCACAGGGCGGAATGCAAGCCAGCCTAGGCAATACCGTTAAAGGCATGGGCGATAACGAAGACATTCACTTTCAAGACACAGTCAAAGGTTCTGACTGGGGCTGCGATCAAGATGTCGCACGCATGTTTGCCCACGTTGCACCGAAAGCGATCCGCGAACTCACCAACTGGGGCGTACCTTGGTCGAGAATATCTGCCGGCCCACGTGAAGTCATCATGAACGCACAAAGGGTAACGCTCAATGAGGCTGAAGAAGCTCACGGCCTGATCAATGCCCGCGATTTTGGTGGCACTAAAAAATGGCGTACTTGTTACACCGCCGACGGCACTGGCCACTCTTTACTGTACGCGGTCGATAACCAAGCTATCTCCATGGGCATTCCAGTACATGAACGGATTGAAGCCCTGTCGCTGATCCATGACGGTAAGCGTTGTCATGGAGTCATTGCCCGATGTTTAGTCACAGGTGAATTGCGCGCTTATGTCGCCAAATCCACCACCATCGCCACTGGCGGTTATGGCAAGATTTATGAAATATCGACCAATGCCACCATCTGCGAAGGCATAGGCCAAGCGTTAGCACTCGACACAGGTGTCGCCACCTTAGGCAATATGGAAGCGGTGCAGTTTCACCCCACCGCCATAGTGCCCGCGGGGATCCTCACCACTGAAGGATGTCGTGGTGATGGCGGTATTCTGCGTGATAAAGACGGTCATCGCTTTATGCCAGATTACGAGCCAGAGAAAAAAGAACTCGCTTCCCGCGATGTGGTTTCCCGCCGCATGACAGAGCACATGCGTAAAGGCAATGGAGTCGAAAGCCCTTACGGCCCGCATCTGTGGCTGGATATTACGCAGCTGGGCCGTGAGCATATCGAAACCAACCTGCGCGAAGTGAAAGAGATTTGTGATTATTTCCTCGGTATCGATCCGTGCAAAGATTGGATCCCCGTCAGGCCTACCCAGCATTATTCCATGGGCGGCGTGCGCACCAATGCCACAGGTGAGAGTCCACAACTCAAAGGACTGTTCAGTGTCGGAGAAGCGGCCTGTTGGGACATGCATGGTTTTAACCGTTTAGGCGGTAATTCGGTGGCAGAAACTGTGGTTGGCGGCATGATCATCGGCAAATATGTGGCTGATTTTTGTGAGAATAACGACTTAGAAATTGATACTGCGCTGACTCAAAAATTCATTGATAAATTGCAGCAAGAAATCGATGGACTGGTCGAAGGCAACGGCACAGAAAACCCCTTCCAAATAAAGAAAGAAATGCAACGCATCATGATGAACTACGTCGGGATCTTCCGTAATGGACCCGAGTTAGATAAAGCCATTAAAGGCTTGAAAGACTTACTGCTGCGGGCAAAAAATCTTGGCCTTAAATGTAAAAAACGTCACTCCAATCCTGAGTTAGTCGAAGCGCTGCGCGTCACCCGTATGTTGAAAGTAGCCCTAACCGTCGCCTGTGGTGCAGAGGCTCGCACTGAAAGCCGCGGCGCCCATTCACGAGAAGATTACCCACAACGCAACGATAAAGATTGGCTTAACCGCACGCTGGCAACTTGGCCAGATGCCGAGTCACTGGAACCTGTGCTGCGTTATGAAGCGTTAGATGTGATGAAAATGGAGCTACCACCGGGATACCGGGGCTACGGTAACGACAATACTATCGCCCATCCCGATACCGAAAAACGCGTACAAGAAATCAATCAAGTGCTCGCGAGCTTAGGTAATGACCCCGATAGAGACACACTGCAGCGAGCCCTGATGCCATACGAGCTGCCAAGCCACCTGCAGGCTCCTAATGAACGCCTCAGCGATACCTTAGCGATCACTCCAGCCCAACCGGTAGGAAACAAACCACTATGAGCCGTCAAATCAGCTTTAATATCTTTCGCTACGATCCGCAAGATGGCCAAGACAAGCCAAAGATGGAACGTTATCAGTTGACTGAAACACCGGGCATGACAGTGTTTATCGCCTTAAATCAACTACGTGAGCTACAAGACCCTTCACTGCAGTTCGACTTTGTCTGCCGCGCGGGCATCTGTGGCAGTTGCGCCATGGTGATCAATGGTTTCCCCACGCTTGCCTGTCGCACGTTAACGGCAAATTATCCTAATGGCGAAATCACCCTCATGCCGCTACCTGGCTTCGAGCTGATTGGCGACTTATCGGTGAACACGGGTAAATTTATGCGCGAATTAGCCGAACGCTTAAAACTCTGGCTGCATCCTAAACCCGATGATCAGGACATTCATCGCCTCGAAAATCCAATGGCACCTGAAGAAGCCGCGCGGATCTATGAGCTAGAACGCTGCGTCGAATGTGGCGTTTGCGTGTCGGCCTGCGCCACCAAACAAATGCGTGACACCTTTGTCGGTGCGGTTGGCATGATGAAAATTGCCCGCTTTGAAATGGATAGCAGAGACAGCCGCAGCGCGGATGATTTCTACCATGTGATTGGCAATCAAGACGGCGTGTTCGGCTGTATGACGCTACTCGGCTGCCAAGATAACTGCCCCAAAGATTTGCCACACATGCAGCAAATCGCTTACCTGCGCCGCAAAATGGCCGCAAGCATACTCTAGTTTTCCTTAACCTAAAGTCCCGCTGCATTAGCCTGTCTCTTGATCACATCTTTTGCTCAAGAGACAAGGCTAGCTGGTAACCTTCAAGGATGGTTTGCAGTTTAAACCATCCTTGCCATAACCTTTCCCAGCCCACAATTCCGCTTCGTTTGCTGTCATTCCAGCCCGCGAGTTTTCCTAATCTTAGATAAGCCCAATGCACACTGGGGACTTGTTCGGGCGGTTGGCTTTTTTCCGTCTTTAGCCATAACAACTTCCAGGCCAATGGGCTTAACAGG
>NZ_JAKKRK010000056.1:0-30041 GCF_025654545.1 Shewanella sp. SM20
GATGGTTCAATGCCTGTTGTGGCTAGTTGGTTTACACGCACAGCAACAGGGCTGGGATAAGCATTTTCAGGCCAATACCATTGGGCATCGAACGGTACTCTCAACGATTCGCTTGGGATTGGAGGTACTCAGGCGGCCTGATTATCAAATCACGGAGAAAGAATTGCTGGCGGCCTGGGTATTATTCGCCAATCAGTTGCTCAAATATGGCTATGCTATGGCTGATTTATGAGGGGATCCTTCAGCACTCAATTTGGATTCAATATGATAACCAAAAAACTATTAAGACAAGCTTACGAAAGATATGGTTTCTCTGAACAATTAAACAAAAATGAAGATGTAGCAGTTTTTTCCATTAGAACTGGACATTATCACAACGCAGACATAATACCATTAAATAACAACGTTAACACTTCAACTATTTTCACCGAATACACGGAGCTAGGCTACGCCTGCCAAATAAAAAGATACAACTCAATTGAAGAGGTTCACACAGCACTTTTTAGCGGTTTCTTTAATTTAGAAGCAACGAGAGAAAGGCTTATAAGAGATTATAACGAATTTACTAACGCCCTGGTTAAAATACATTCTGAACGAGCTGCCTATTCATATATAAAAACCCAATATTTAGTCAACAATAGGCCGGGGGATTCAACAGTAATAAACGAGATATTAGACAGACTTGATGAAGATAAACCAATATTATTTCTTGTTGAAGCAGCAGCAGGATTTGGAAAAACATGCTCTGCATATGAGTTAATAAAAGAAATAGTACACAAAAAACCATACTCAATTCCATTATTTTCAGAATTATCTCGAAACAGACAGGCAAAAATTTTTCGATATGTTTTATTAGATGAAATAGATAGAAGCTTCCCCCTATTGTCATCTTCACTTGTAAGAGGTGAAATTAAAAGTGGAAAAGTACCAGTTGTACTCGATGGATTTGATGAACTATTACACGAATCAGTTACAGATGACGAAAAAAACTACGAATCGACAGAACCTATGCTGGAGACTATTAGCGAACTTCTGATTGCTAGAGCAAAAGTTGTTTTAACAACAAGAAGGACAGCAATATTTGATGGTGATGACTTTCATCAATGGATACAAAACCATGAGAATGATTTCGATGTTGTTAGAATAAGAATTAATGAACCCCAAGTTGAAGATTGGCTTTCTGAAAACAGACTAGAAAGATTAAAAAACTCTGGATTCCCAATTGAAAATATATCAAATCCAGTTTTGCTATCATTTTTAAGATGCATCAGCGATGATGAGTTTGAAGAGGTAACTAAACAATCTACAAAACTAGTTGACAAATACTTCAGCTCAATGATGGAAAGAGAAAGAATTAGACAAGATTTGATAATGGAACCGAAAGAACAATACAAAATTTTAAGAAGTATCGCAGATGACATGATTGAGTTTGATTATACAAGTGAAGCAAGAGATTATATCTATAATTTAATTCTTGAAAATAACCAAGTGTTAATAGAAAACACAAGAAAATACTATCCCGCCGAAACAAGACCTACAACCGATGAGCTAGTAAATAAATTAACTAGCCACGCCTTACTAGATCGGAATGGTAAAGAATCTCAAGGAATTGGTTTCGTAAACGAATTTGTACTTGGTAACTTTTGTGCAGATAATATCATTGATAATACATCTATGGAATGGGATGGTGACAAACGGTTTATAGAGCCTGCAATTATTTCATACTTGCCGAGAACTAAAGAAGAAAAAGAGTTATTATGGGAATCACTAAAATTTGTTTTAGAGTTCATGAATGGGTATGACAAAGTCAGATATAACTATCTACTAACTGAGAACATGCTAATGAACTTAGATGGAGAAAATATTGAAGATTTACATATTGAAAATATAAAATTTGCAGAATCGTCATATATAAAAAACTCTACATTTATAAACTGCAAGTTCACCAACTGCAACTTCCATTTAAAAGAAATATATAATTCCACATTCATAAATTGTGATTTCTACAACTGCAAACTAGTCCCGTCAGCAGTTAATAACGAAAGAGAAGTATATTTTGCTGGTTGCAGCTCCGATAACGACTTAATAAGTTTGGTTCCAGAAAACAAGGATAATCTCTCAGTTGAAAATGAAGAATTCACAGATTGCGACATATACGTACTCGAAAGATTTTATCCAAGAGGAAGCCAAACCTTTTACAAACACAGAGCCATTGGAGCAATTTGCACTAACAATAAATATTTTAACCATCTAGATATACTTAACTCAATAGATAAATTAAAAATAAAAGAATTTTTGTTAACACCAGAAAAACGTTCATTCCTAGAGATTAACATAGATATGATTGGTGATATAAAAACACTTTTAGGGAGAGCATAAATGAATGGTAACTATGACCAATCATTAGCAAAAAAACTGCACTACAGCATTGAAAATGAACTAGATAGATTGGGACTATTATTTAGAGTTTTTTCACGAACTAAAACAGAAAAGTCTATAAATGACAAAATTTCATCAAAAGGCATTGATTACTATTCAAATCAGGGAAAGAAAATCCAAGACTTATTTGGAATAAGAGTAATTCTTTACTTTCCTGACGACCTAAAAATTTCTCAAAGAGCTTTGCAAAAAATGTATCAGTGCCTATCTAAAGAGGTAGACACTCCAGACTCATCATTATTTTCCGCCACAAGATGTAATTATATATTCAAATTACCTGACAGCATTATTAGAGATTGTCAAACAATAAAAAATAATTCATTAATTGATACCACATTTGAAGTACAGTTTAGGACAATTTTATCTGAAGGTTGGCATGAAGTTGAGCATGACCTTAGATATAAATGCAAAGACGACTGGAATAAACATGACGATTTATTCCGTGCTTTTAATGGAATATTTGCAAGCCTGGAGACTTCAGAGTGGGGAATAATGAGTTTATTTGAACAACTTGCTCATCGACATTATAAAAATAATGAATGGGCTCCAATGTTGAGAAATAAACTTAGACTAAGAACTGGAAATGAATTAAACAGTAATTTAAAAGAAATACTGTCATCTGATAGTGTTGGTAAAAATTTTTATCGTCTTAACAGAACAAAGTTACTACTTACTATATTAAACAAAGGATTACAAATCCCAATAAATATAAATAATATCATATATATTTCAAACTATTATTTTATAAAAGACTCTAGAATCTCTGATATAACGCCTTTTGTGCTTAAGAGGATATTAGATGAGGCTCAATAAATATAAAATTTAACTAGACACCCATTGTTAAATTTTCTAAAAGGTGTTGCAGTCAAAGATCGGATACTGACAAAGATGGAACAAGCATATCTCTTTTGAGATTAACAGCCGACGCCAAGGCTACAGAAGTTCGCCTTCACCTGCGAAGTTGCTGAAGGGCGTTGAAGAAAAGCGCGTGAGCGAGGCATGGATGCCGAGCTAGCTTTCGGGGTACAGGATGTACCATCGGAAGCGTTAGCGATTTTCGAATAAGCACGAAGCCACTAACCAATGCATGTAACTTCGCTAGGGACGCTGGGGGATTTCCAAAAGGGGAACAGGCGCTTTTCCCCTTTTGGTCGACTCTTAATTAAAAATCAGGGGGTGAAGCCCCACGACTTTGATTTTGCCTTTAAAAGCAATCAAGAATTATGGGATATGCCCAACTCTATAAATTAACAAATAAAACGAAGGTGACAGGAGTGCCCCCTTCCCTACGAAATTACCGCTGGGTGATAAGATGTAGCTAGAGCTACACTTCGACATCCCTGACCTCGGCGGCAAAACTAAGGTAACGCTCACATCTCGCCAGCAACTGCGCTTTGTAATGAGCCACAAATGATGTTTCACTCTCATCGAGAGCCGGGAGCATTGAAACCACCTCAGTTATTGCCTGCGGTATTCTTCGCGCTATTGTCGTTAAGTTACTGATTAATAGATTTCTTGGTAAACCTAAGCCATCAATAAATGCGGCCAATTGATACGCGTAAATACTATTTGGATCAAATTCGTCATCGATTGCCATAGCAAGCTGTTGTTCAAAATCTTCATACATAGCCACGCTGACCAAATCGTACCAAGGAGTTGGCTCCATTCCGCTTGGCGTCATAAAAAATGAGTAGTTTTTACCGTGTGCATCGGCATTACCGGCCAGTAAATTGAACAGCGCCCATTGCAAAATGTCTTGCTTAGCAGCCACTGGATTACGGCATGTTGCAGCAAGACTAAAGAGCCTGTTAAAACTTACCCCTTCACGAATACCTTTAACATCACGCCCTGAACCAAAATTACGTTCATATTTTTTGCTAACACTAAAACCAAGTGCTTGGCAGCTATCGACAATATGCCTTCTTAATACCCTTTGCTCATTTGGCATATAACGTCGGTCAAAGCGTTCGACACAGAGTACTTTGTAATGGCCAAAATGAACGATATCAACATTAGCCACATTCATTCCAATCGCCTTAGCTAGGCGCATCGTCATAAATTCATTGAGCACTAAATGGCGATATTTTTCGAATTTAACAATATGGGTTGATGAAAGCGCGCCTTCGGCAAATGCAAATTCTTCACCGTTATAAAACAGGTTTAATTTAGGTTGTACACCCGCTACCGACAGTCGAGGTTTGCCGTCCCAAATTTCCATAGGCCACATTGTGGGATCTTCAATTCGCTGAATAACTTCTTCAGCCTTAATTGGCCGTAATTGTGTTTCAGGCAGCAAAGCCCCTTTAGGAACAAAAGCAACAGCACCTGCGGTATCCAGACCAATTGCACGGATCAAGGCAAACGTATTTCCCTTGGAGACGCCAAGAGATTCAATTAGATAATCTAATCCTTTGTTTTCCGGTAATAAGTTAACCAAAAACATCGATATCTGACTGCTTCTTCCTGTGCCATCTAAGGGAATTGTTGGGGATAGTGGGAATCCACTTTGTTGCCAGTCTTTGGTGTAATCCACCGCAAAGGTGTCGGTCGTCGCATCAAAGGATAACTCCCCGATAATTAAATCACCGAGGTGCATCTCTAACGTGAGCTTTTTGGAAGTACTCATAGGTTAATACCAGCCGTTAGTTTCGGTGTCGCTGGTTTGAACCGAAACGATATCAATCCCTAGACCATCAAGAATTTTGAATACGGTTGAGATATAAACATCCTCACCTTTTTCAACTCGGATCAGCGTTTTTTTGGTTACGCCGCACAGCATGGCTGCCACGTCTTGAGTAAGAGCAGCACTTTTCCTTCGCTCTTTAATTAACAAGCCGAGGGATTGTTGATTTAGCGGTGATACCATCATCATCTCCAAAAGTGTAACTTCATACACCTTAGCTCTAAAACCAGCCCCATTCAATATAAAAGTGTACAGAACTACACTTTTGGATGATTGAAAATGACAAGTCATCAAAAAGTGTACAATGTTACACTTTATGGTCATTTCAGTGCTTAAATCCCAAAAAGTGTAGCTAAGTACACCCAATATTTCCCCAAGTTGCCAGACCAAAAACAAAACCCCGACACTGTTTCCAGTATCGGGGTTTTTCTTTTACAAGAACTTTAGTTTGAGGCTTTTAGGCTCCAGACCAGCAAAGTATCTTACGTAGGATAAATCGAGTTAGAACAAGGCGCTTTACCACGACGTTTAGCTTTCTTAAACGAGTGGTGAAGCAACGCAGTTATCACCGATTTAGACCAGTAAGATTACATCATGCCGCCCATTCCGCCCATCCCACCCATACCGCCCATATCTTGGCTAGCATTTTGTGGAATTTCAGCAACCATAGCTTCTGTAGTGATCATCAGACCTGCGATTGACGCAGCGAATTGCAATGCACAACGGGTCACTTTAGTTGGGTCAAGGATACCCATTTCTAACATGTCGCCGTAAGTGTCGTTGCCAGCGTTGTAACCAAAGTTACCGCTGCCGTTCTTCACTGTGTTAGCAACAACTGACGCTTCTTCACCCGCGTTAGTGGCGATTTGACGTAGTGGCGCTTCCATTGCACGCAGTGCGATAACCACACCGTGTTTTTGGTCTTCGTTTAATACTTCTACTTCAGCGATCTTAGAAGCTACGCGAACCAGAGCAACACCGCCGCCAGGAACCACGCCTTCTTCTACCGCAGCGCGAGTTGCATGCAGAGCATCTTCAACGCGGGCTTTTTTCTCTTTCATTTCAACTTCAGTCGCTGCGCCAACTTTAATCACTGCTACGCCGCCAGCTAGTTTAGCCATACGCTCTTGCAGTTTTTCTTTGTCGTAGTCAGAAGTTGATTCTTCAACTTGTTGTTTGATTTGGCTTACACGAGCAGCAATTTGTGTTTGCTCACCGTTACCATCGATGATGGTGGTGTTGTCTTTAGTGATCACAACACGCTTAGCTGTACCTAAATCTTCCAACGTTGCTTTTTCAAGCTCTAGGCCGATTTCTTCAGCAATTACAGTACCGCCAGTCAGGATTGCTACGTCTTGCAGCATTGCCTTACGACGATCGCCAAAGCCAGGTGCTTTAACGGCAGCCACTTTCACGATACCGCGCATGTTGTTCACAACTAATGTTGCTAATGCTTCGCCTTCAACGTCTTCAGCAACGATAAGCAGTGGCTTACCGGTTTTTGCCAGACCTTCAAGGATAGGTAACAGTTCGCGAATGTTAGAGATTTTCTTGTCTACTAACAGTACGAATGGGTGATCTAACTCAACGCTGCCGGTTTCTGGCTTGTTGATGAAGTATGGAGACAGGTAGCCACGGTCAAACTGCATACCTTCTACTACGTCCAATTCGTTTTCTAACGCTTGGCCTTCTTCAACTGTGATCACGCCTTCTTTGCCAACTTTTTCCATCGCAGTTGCGATGATTTCGCCGATAGATTCGTCAGAGTTTGCAGAGATAGTCGCAACTTGGGCAATCGCTTTTGAATCTGCACAAGGTTGTGATAAGGCTTTTAATTCAGCAACGGCAGCGATCACGGCTTTATCGATTCCGCGCTTCAGATCCATTGGGTTCATACCGGCTGCAACGGCTTTTAAGCCTTCAACTACAATAGCTTGAGCCAGTACAGTTGCAGTAGTAGTACCATCACCGGCGGCGTCGTTGGCTTTAGAAGCAACTTCTTTCACCATTTGCGCGCCCATGTTTTCGAATTTGTCTTCTAACTCGATTTCTTTGGCAACAGACACACCGTCTTTAGTGATCAGTGGTGAGCCGAAGCTCTTGTCTAATACCACGTTACGGCCTTTAGGGCCTAAGGTCACTTTAACTGCGTTTGCGAGAATGTTTACGCCAGCCAGCATTCTTACGCGAGCGTCATTACCAAATACAACTTCTTTAGCTGCCATCTTGATTATCCTTTAAATTTTTAATGATTAATTGGAATGTCGAATTGATGCTGAGGATTAACCCACTACTGCCATCAGGTCAGCTTCCGACAGGATCAAGACTTCTTGACCGTCGATTTTTTCTTTCTTAACGCCGTAACCTTCGTTGAAGATCACCACGTCACCCACTTTGACATCCAGTGGCTTAACTGTGCCATTTTCTAAAATACGGCCATTGCCCACAGCAAGGATTTCACCGCGAGTTGATTTTTCAGCGGCGCTACCGGTCAGTACTATGCCACCCGCTGATGTTGATTCAACTTCTAGACGCTTAACGATTACGCGGTCATGTAATGGACGAATATTCATCTATGAACTCTCCTAATGATTTGATGCCCTACAATCGAGCCTATTTGTGATTAAAAAAACAGACACCTTAGTCTGCTCTTTTGCTGTCTGAGATATGGGGCTGACAGTGTCGAGATCCAAGGGCATTTACAAAAAAAACTTCAATTTTTTGATGTCGGTTTTTTCAAGTCCACACAATCCTGCTAGAATCTCGCCTCCGCTCGCTAACAAGGCACTATTTTTCCATGAAAGACAGACACGGGCTGCTCACCGCGCCAATTGGTCGTGTACTGCTCAACATGAGCCTCCCCAACTTAATTGGCATTATGACCATTCTAGGTTTCAGCCTCGCTGACACTTTTTTTATCAGCCAATTGGGCACTGAAGCCTTAGCCGCCATCAGTTTTACCTTTCCGGTGACCTTAGTGATCTCGAGCATCGCCATTGGTATTGGCGCTGGTGTCTCGACCAATTTAGGCCGACTTATCGGTTCGGGTAATGCCCACAAGGCCAAAGTGTTCTTGCATGATGCCTTATTGCTCACCTTTGTCTTGATCGCCAGTTTAGCCGCACTGGGTAGCATTTTTATTACGCCATTGTTTCGCTTACTCGGGGCAAACGATGACAGCTTGCCGCTGATCCACGACTATATGATTTACTGGTATGTCAGCGCACCGCTGCTGGTATTGTTGATGGTAGGCAATCAAGGCTTACGTTCCACTGGCGACACCCGCTCGCCGGCGATGATCATGGCGCTGGCGGCACTCATCAATCTTATCCTCGATCCGTTACTGATTTTTGGTGTTGGGCCATTTCCACGTTTAGAAATCCAAGGCGCCGCAATTGCAACCCTGTTCGCTTGGTTGATTGCCTTATCTTTGTCGGGATATTTGTTGATTGTCAGGCGCAAAATGCTCGAATGGGCCGCCTTTGACATAGACAGAATGCGCGCGAACTGGAGCAAATTAGCCCATATAGCACAACCCGCCGCCTTGATGAATTTAATCAATCCACTAGCCAATGCCATTATTATGGCCATGTTGGCGCATATCGATCACAGCGCCGTGGCAGCCTTTGGTGCCGGTACTCGGTTAGAGTCAGTGCTATTAATAGTAGTGATGGCACTGTCGTCGAGTTTAATGCCCTTTATTGCGCAAAACTTAGGGGCAGGACAGCCACACAGAGCGAAAGAAGCCCTACTATTATCGATAAAATTTATCTTTATTTTCCAAACCTTACTCTATATCCCACTGATCTTTTTAGCCGAGCCTATCGCGCATTTATTCAGTACCGATCCGCAGGTTATCGAATGGCTTAGTTTTTATATCTTAGTGCTGCCCTGCGCCTACGGACCTTTGGGTATAGTGATTATTGTCGCGACCTCGCTCAATGCCTACCACAGGCCTATGAGTTCATTAGTCATCAATCTGTGCCGCTTAGTACTGCTCATGCTGCCGCTAGCAGCCTTGGGATCGTATATAGGTGACGTTAAAGGCCTGCTGCTCGCGCTACCTGTGACCAATATTTTGATGGGAATTGCCTGTTATTGGCTGGCGCAGCGGATCTGTGAGCCCACAAAGATCACGACCGCAAACGCCATTAGCGAGGGGTAAACTAGCTTGATTTTTTAACGGGAAAGCGCAACACGTCGTCTGAAAACGCTCCCGTAGAGGCTTTGCAGGATCGACGTGGGCCTTGCTCGCTCATGTTGATCGGCACGCCATTTGGCACTAGCTCTTGCATGATATAGTCGATAAAGCGTCGACAGGCTAAACTCACGTAACGTCTTGATGGATAAGCTAAGAAACACTCGCCTTGGTGGGGTTGGATTTCAGGTAACAAAGTAACTAACTCACCGCTTTGTACATATTCATCCACGACTTCAGCAGGCGCATACACTATGCCGCGTCCTTGCAATCCAAACTCAACCGCCACTTCAATACTGTTGGAGCAGAAATTACCTCTGACTCTCACCTCTTGTTCTGAACCGATAAATAACTCATTAAAAATTTTGCCATTGGATAAACGGAACATAGACACATTATGTGCTTCAATCTCTTTCGGTGTTTTAGGTGTACCGTATGCAGCTAAATATTGCGGACTGGCGTAAAAACGTAAGTCAGTGGTAAAAATCGGCCGCACTACTAAATCTAAGGTATCCAACGCAGGCTCGACGACAAAGGCCACATCGAGATTATGTTTCACCATATCAACGGATTCTGAACTGCTGATGACTTCTAAGGTGAGTTTAGGGTGCATATCCATAAAGCGGAAAATGGCTTGCATCAAGATTTTCATGCTGTGGATGGGGAACATTTGAATACGCAAATGCCCGCTGATCTCAGCATCGTCATTGGTCATTTCGAATAGGGTTTCGTCGAGCTGAGCCAAAATATTCTGCGAGCGCTGGTAAAAATGGCTGCCCGCAGAAGTGAGCGTCATAGAGCGGCTCTGACGGTGGAACAATTTAATGTTCAGCTCATCTTCCAAGGCTTGCAAACGTCGACTCACAGTCGATTTAGGTAAGTTAAGTAAATCCGCCGCTTCAATCAAACTACCGGTTTCAGCAATTCGGTGGAATAACGCTAAGTCCTCTGTCTTCATTTTGACCTTAAGTTCAATCTCATTATGTGGGACTGATAATCCCAAAGTATCCCGTTTATTGCAACTAATTTAGCTGGTATCTTCGCGCCCAGAAATGCTGACAATTTGTTAACTAGGAAATATCCACCATGAAATCATATCGACTCTTGCCGCTGACAATGCTGCTTCCAGCCCTGATCAGTGGTTGTTCGCCTGCGGAAAGTTCAGTGCAAGTGGCAACAATTCGTCCGGTTAAACTGTTTGAAGTACTCAATGTAGAAGACGGAGATTTCAGAACATTTCCAGCCCGCGTTGCCGCCAATAGTCGCGCAGAATTATCGTTCCGCATTTCAGGACAATTAACAGAATTGGCATTAGTTGAAGGGCAAAGAGTCACTCAAGGTAGCTTACTCGCAAAACTTGATGACAGGGACGCCCACAATAATTTAATGACCCGTGAGGCGGAGCATGAACTGTTAGCCGCTGACTTTAAACGTAAAGTCGAGCTACTCAATCGCAAGCTGATTTCACAATCTGAGTTTGATAGCACTCAAGCGCAACTCAAATCGGCCACCGCCGCCTTAGCCGCTGCACGCGATCAACTGAGTTACACCCGTTTAACGGCACCTTTTAGCGGTACGGTCGCCAAACGTTTGGTGGATAACCACCAAATAGTGCAAGCAAACCAAGGGGTATTAACATTACAGAACAATAACTTGCTCGATATTAGCATTCAAGTTCCCGAGTCGATGGCGGCGGGTTTGAAGCAATATACCGATCAAGCTCATTTTACAGCTAAGGTGCGTTTTAGTGCCTTCCCCGAGCAAAGTTTCGATGCCAAATTTAAAGAATACTCGACTCAAGTCACGCCGGGCACCCAAGCCTATGAAGTGGTGTTTTCGTTACCTCAACCTCAAGATATTCAGTTACTTCCAGGAATGAGTGCCGAGTTGACCTTAGCCTTAGTCAAAGATCCTAGTGCCCTTTCGTCAACGGTAGTGCCAGTGACCGCTATCGATAAGCGCGACCAAGATGGCCAAGTGCAAGTGTGGATTTATCAAGCGCAATCGGGTGAAGTAAAACCGACGATGGTGACGCTAGGACGCGTGAGTAATCAAGGTGTTGAGATTTTAACGGGCGTCAACAAGGGCGATCTCATCGTCAGCGCTGGAGTGTCTCAATTATCCGATGGCATGAAAGTCAAACCACTACGCTGGCAGCGTGGGGTGTAATTGATGAACATTGCAGAGTATTCGATACGCCACAAAGTCATCAGTTGGATGTTTGTGTTGCTACTACTCGTGGGTGGTAGCGTCAGTTTTACCGGTTTGGGGCAACTAGAATTCCCCGAATTTACCATTAAAGAAGCTTTAGTGATCACGGCTTATCCCGGTGCATCGCCTGAGCAAGTTGAAGAAGAAGTGACATTACCGCTCGAAGATGCCCTGCAGCAACTCGACGCCATTAAGCATGTGACTTCAATTAATAGTGCGGGTTTATCACAAATCCAAATCGAGATTAAAGAAAGCTACGATAAAACCAGCCTACCGCAGGTATGGGATGAAGTGCGTCGTAAAGTCAATGATGCTGCGGGAAACTTGCCGCCGGGCACAGCAACGCCACAGGTGATGGACGACTTTGGCGATGTGTATGGCATTTTATTTAACCTTTCGGGACCTGATTACAGCAACCGCGAGTTGAGCAATTACGCCGACTATCTGCGCCGCGAGCTAGTGCTAGTACCTGGAGTAAAAAAGGTTTCTGTTGCTGGCAACGTCACCGAGCAAGTCGTGATTGAAATCTCCCAGCAAAAGCTGTCGGCACTGGGGTTAGATCAGAGCTATATCTATGGTTTAGTGAACAATCAAAACGTCGTCTCTAACGCGGGCAGCCTAGTGATTGGCGATAACCGTATCCGCATTCATCCCACCGGCGAATTTAGCAATGTGCAGGATCTCGCGCGTTTGATCGTCAGCCCTCCGGGTAGTTCTGAGCTGATTTACCTTGGCGACATTGCCAATATTGAAAGGGATTATGACGAAACCCCTAACGTGCTTTATCACAATAAAGGTGAAGCTGCGTTATCGCTGGGGATTTCTTTCTCTAGCGGTGTGAATGTAGTCGAAATCGGGCAAAAGGTCAGTGACCGTTTAGCCAAGCTTGAATCACAACGCCCAATCGGCATGAATTTAGCGACGGTTTATAATCAAAGCCAGGCGGTAGATGAGACAGTTAACGGCTTCTTAATCAACCTAATGGAATCCATTGCCATAGTGATCGCCGTGCTTCTGCTGTTTATGGGATTGCGCTCAGGCCTGTTGATGGGCCTGATCTTACTGCTGACGATTCTAGGCACTTTTATCGTGATGAAAGTGCTCGGGATTGATCTACAGCTCATCTCCCTCGGCGCACTCATTATTGCCCTTGGTATGTTGGTCGATAACGCCATTGTCGTTACTGAAGGCATTTTAATTGGTATCCGTCGCGGTAAGACCCGTTTAGAAGCGGCCAAACAGATAGTGTCCCAAACCCAGTGGCCGCTATTGGGCGCGACTGTGATTGCCATTATTGCCTTTGCCCCCATTGGCTTATCGCAAAATGCCGCCGGTGAGTTCTGCCGTTCTTTATTCCAAGTGTTGATGATTTCACTGTTTATCAGCTGGATCACCGCCATCACACTCACGCCGTTTTTCTGTCATCTGTTATTTAAAGATGCGCCGAGCGATGAAGAAGCCCAAGACCCCTACAAGGGCTGGTTCTTCAGCTTATATCGCACAAGCTTGATTGTGGCACTGCGCTTTAGGCTGGTGAGCATACTGCTGGTTATCGCTATGCTTTTCAGCGCTGTGGTGGGCTTTGGCCATATCAAGAATGTGTTTTTTCCGGCTTCTAACACGCCGATTTTCTTTGTGGATATCTGGATGCCAGAGGGGACTGACATCAAGGCGACCGAGCGTTTTACCGCTGATATCGAGAAGTTAATGCTTACGCTGGACGAGCAAAAAGACGTTGGGCTAAAACACTTAACAACCGTTATTGGCCAAGGTTCGCAGCGCTTCGTACTGCCCTATCAGCCAGAAAAAGGCTATCCCGCCTTTGCCCAGTTGATTGTAGAAATGCAGGATTTAGACGCAGTTAAAGCCTATATGCCAGAATTAGAAACCTTGTTAAATCAACGTTTCCCGCAGGCACAATATCGTTTAAAAAACATGGAGAACGGCCCTTCGCCCGCCGCCAAAATTGAGGCACGCTTTTACGGTGATAACCCAGAAGTGCTGCGCGCTTTAGGTGCCCAAGCCGAGGCGATTTTCCACGCCGAACCAAGCATGGATGGCATACGTCACAACTGGCGTAATCAGGTGCCCCTGATCCGTCCGCAACTGGAAAATGCCCAAGCGCGCGAAACAGGGATCAGTAAGCAAGATCTCGACAATGCCCTATTGGTTAACTTTAGCGGTAAGCAAATTGGTTTATACCGAGAAACCAGCCACTTGCTGCCCATCGTCGCCAGAGCGCCCGCCGAAGAACGTTTGCAAGCGGACAGCCTGTGGAAGCTGCAAATTTGGAGCAGCGAACACAATACCTTTGTGCCCGCCACCCAAGTAGTCAGTAGCTTCAACACTGAGTGGGAAAATCCACTGGTGATGCGCCGCGATCGCATGCGCATGCTCGCTGTGATGGCCGATCCTAAGCTTGGTAGCAATGAAACCGCCGATTCTGTACTGCGCAAAATCAAAGACAAGGTCGAAGCGATCAGCCTGCCCGCGGGTTACCGCTTGGAATGGGGCGGTGAATTTGAAACCGCAGGTGAAGCACAAGCGTCGGTATTTAGCTCAATTCCCTTAGGTTATCTGGCGATGTTTTTGATTACCGTATTCTTGTTCAACTCAGTGCGTCAGCCCTTAGTGATCTGGTTTACTGTGCCACTGGCCTTGATTGGGGTTTCAGCGGGACTCTTGTTGTTCGATGCGCCCTTCAGCTTTATGGCACTACTCGGATTACTGAGTTTGTCGGGCATGGTGATTAAAAACGGTATTGTCTTGGTCGATCAGATCAACCTCGAGCTCAGTGAAGGTAAACCAGCCTATTTTGCCTTAATCGACTCCTGTGTCAGCCGTGTTCGTCCAGTGATGATGGCCGCGATAACCACTATGCTCGGGATGATACCGCTGATCCCCGACGCGTTTTTCGGTTCTATGGCGATTACAATTATTTTCGGTCTAGGCTTCGCTTCTCTGCTGACGCTCATCGTACTGCCAGTGATGTACAGCCTAGTATTCAATATCAAAGCGACGGCAACAGGAGGTCAATCACCCAGCTAACCTGCTCCGCATTTTATCCAAAAACGCTTCCCGGCGCGGCCGGTCAGTCATTCGTGGCTGGCTGGCCATTTCATTTTTGATCTATTGCGGTTTGAGGGACAATTTAAACAAGCACATCCATTAGATAAACAAGTTTGGCAAACTGAGATTGGTCTTTAATTACGATAACTAATATGACTGATAAATAAATATATTAATTAAAAAAATGAACTATCAGTTCCATATTTTCACCGCTAATAAAGGACAATTACCAGTTACACACATTTACACGAGTAAATGGCAGCGGTATATTTAGTGCTAATTATTCACTTGCAATGTCATCTGTAATACCAACACCTATAACTAACAACATAAATAATGTTATTACTTTGTTGAAATACTAATTTGTGTTTGAGAAACATCATGAAATTACGCTTTGATAGCGTCCAGACAATGAGTAAACAGACTATATTACTGGCAGTTATTAGCACTTTACTAATACTCACTACAATCCCGTTTATCTGTAGGTCATTCTGGCTTGCACTTGTATTATTATGGTATGTTTTTTGTAGTTTTTAATTCTAAAATCAATTAGAAATCTGTCTAATCAAAAACTTTATTGCTTCAAACAGACAAAATTTAAGTCATTTATACATAACATCAGCCTCACTACAAAACATTGCTTTTAATAGAGATTAGCTAAAAAAGAGTTTTCGATGAAATATGCAAAGAAAATTTTATTTGTGACTATTAGAGCACATCTAATTTATACGGTAATATTTTTACCGAGTACTTTCGCAGAAAATATCAATTATAGTCATTATGGGCCACTTCGTGTGCATGCCCAATCACCTACACATGCGGGTAGCTTAACGCCTCTACTTCGTTCAGGATTTGCACTGCCTGAAGGGAAAAAAGAGATATACGGATCTGCAACAGTAGCAAGTGTATGGGCTGAAACTGACGATTACTATGCTGACTATTATCATAATTCTCTTAATGGCGGAATAAAGTGGCAACTCACTGAAAAATTGATGTTTGATACTAATTATAAGTGGAGTTTTAGTGGGGATAACCATCTTGACTCGGTCACTATCTGGTTTCATGATGCATTTGGTGTGGGTCAAAATGGCCGCGACAATACAATCAAAGACAAAAACCAAATATTTTCAAAGAATGGTATAAATCAACCTGATCTTTCTGGCGATACGCTAACGAATTCCCTAAATTTCTATCTAGAATATCAATTGCTTAGTGAGGATAATTATGGTCTATCAATTGGTGGCAGCTTATATTACAACCATGTTAATTCTGGCCCATTTGTAGATAACCGTTTTGAACAAGCATTACAGCTGAATTATAGCTATACATCTGGAATGCATCATTTTTACTCCACAACAGGTATAAGTTTTAGACAAAATGATGAAAGTCTATCTGGAATAGACTATAAAGACCATGCTGTAATGTTATCTTTAGGTTATGAGTATTTAATGGGACGCCATGGTTGGCTTATTGAATTACATCATTATGAAGGTTTACTCAAAACAGATAATGACTTTTCAAAACCTTCTCACGAAGTATTTCTAGGCTATAGGTATTATCTGAATAACAGTGCAATTGAATTCACTATAATCGAAAACCTACTCAACATGGACAACAGCACTGATATTGCTTTTTCTCTTGGGTACAGAGTCATGATTTAAAAATACCTTACTTTATCGAATGAATGTGATCCAAAAGCTTTTCTCTAATATCATGTTCACTCTTATGCTGAGTGAGCGGGTTATTAGGATTGGAGTTTTTTATGAGTGAAATGGCTATTACGGGGGATGTGAACCAGCGGCACAGGTCAGATTGATTCAGTGGGCCACTGGTATCTAAGGCATATTAGGGAGAAAACTCAAGCGAATAAACGCGATAATCAAATGAGTTAATCCAATAACAAACTAACGCAACAGGCGACTAATACAAGACTAAGGCTTAGGATCTTTATCCTGTTCTTTGTCCTGCGCTTTATCAGAGAGTTGATGGCTAGCGGGTTTGATATCACTTGGATCGACTTTATGTTCAAAGTCTCCCTCAAACACATTACCGTCTTTTTTCACACTATCATCAAATGGCGCTTGGCCAAATGGGTCCTGTGGCTTAGGCCCAAAGGGACCTTGGCCCGCTTGAAAGCCACCGTGCATTGTGCCCTGTAAACCGGCAACAACCCGTAACTGCATGCGTTTGAACAGCAAGGCAGCAATGGGGCGACGGGTTAATGGCGTCAAGAATAATAGGCCAATGGCATCGGTCACAAAACCGGGGATCACGAGCAAGATGCCCGCCATAGCTAACATCATGCCTTCGACAATTTCTTGCCCCGGTGCTTCACCGCGGGCGAGTTTTTGTTGTACTTGCATTAAGGTATTTAAGCCTTGGCTGCGAACCAGAGAGACCCCGAGCACGGCGGTAAACAGCACTAAACCTATGGTAGTCCAAGTGCCAAGCACTTCACCCACACGGATCAGCACCGACAGCTCTATTACTGGGATCAGCACAAAGAGTAAAAAAATAATGAAAAACATACCGACCTCAGGTTTATCTGACTATCTCTGTAAACTAAATGGGGGTTATCCGGTCTTAATTCAAGTCAGGATAACCATTAGGACGAAGTAAGGGAGCAAAACACTGATATTTAGCTCACCCTTTTGTTAACCCGCTAATGTATGAGACCATTAAAACACGTAAAGTAGCCTAACGGAGTTGGCTTAAGCGAACTTTAAGATTCTTAAGAGACGATACCTAACACTATGCAGCATCAGTATTTAGTGGTTAGCACTACCTGCCCCGATGAAGTACAAGCCAATACTTTGGCTCGAGCTTTAATTGAGTCGCGTATTGCCGCTTGTGTTCAGATTTCCGCCCCGATACGTTCAATTTATGCTTGGGAAGGAAAAATCTGTGAAGAGCAAGAATTTAGCTTACAGATTAAATGTTTACAAAGTCGATATACAGAGTTAGAACAACTTGTGCTTAGGCTTCACCCTTATCAAGTACCCGAAATTATTGCCGTGCCTGTGACCCACGGGCTACCAGCCTACTTAGATTGGATAAAAGACAACACTCAGCCATGAAAAAACTACTCAGCCTTATTTTCACTTCTATATTGCTTCTTGCGCCCTTAGCTCATAGTGAAGGGGTTTTCGGTAACAAATTCGACTTCATGAAGGGTGAGCCTGAATTGATGCCTGTCGATCAAGCATTTGCCTTCGATTCCAAGCAAGAAGGTAATCAGGTCAAACTCAATTGGGTGATTGCCGACGGTTACTATATGTACCGCGACAAGCTTAAATTTAGCGTCAATGGTGCCGAGTTAGGCACGGTCGCTCTACCAAAGGGAAAGCCCCATGAAGATGAGTATTTTGGTAAGCAAGAAGTCTATTATACCTATGTCGATATTCCCGTTGGTTTAAAACAGGCCGATGAAAATGCCACGCTCACAGTGACCTTTATGGGTTGTGCCGAAGGTAAATTGTGTTATCCACCGACCAAGCATGAAGTCGTTTTAAAGGCGATTGCAGCCAACGATGGCTTAATTGTAGGCGCCGAATCAACCACGACGACTGAGCAAACCAGCACTGAGCCAAGCACTGCCGATAAAGCCAATACGCAACCCATTACTCAGCAAGATACCCTGAGCCAAATGCTGTCAAACGACAGCTTAATTTGGACTTTAGTGATCTTCTTTGGTCTAGGTGTCGGTCTGGCATTAACGCCCTGCGTATTTCCTATGTATCCGATTTTGTCGGGTATTATTGTCGGCCAAGGGCAAAAGCTCTCAACCGCAAAAGCCTTTACCTTGTCCATGGCTTATGTCCAAGGCATGGCAATCACTTACTCTATCTTAGGATTAGTGGTTGCATCGGCTGGACTAAAATACCAAGCGGCATTACAACATCCTGCCGTATTAGTCGTACTCGCGATTTTGTTCTTTGTGCTCAGCTTATCTATGTTTGGCCTATACGATTTGAAACTGCCATCGAGCTGGCAGGAGAAGATGAACTCAGTCTCGAATAATCAAAAAGGCGGCAACTTAGTTGGCGTGTTCTTAATGGGCGTGATTTCTGGCCTTGTCGCATCACCTTGTACTACCGCGCCGCTGTCGGGTGCACTCGTTTATGTGGCCCAAACCGGCGACTTACTCCAAGGTTTCTTAGCCCTGTATGTACTCAGCATGGGTATGGGATTACCACTACTGATTATCGGCACCTCAGGCGGTAAATTATTACCAAGAGCCGGCGCTTGGATGGATATCATCAAGACTATCTTCGGATTCCTGCTGATCGCTGTATCTATCGTGATGCTTGGCCGTATTTGGACAGGCGTAGTATCCGATGTGCTTTGGTCACTATGGGGCGTAAGCTTCACTGGCTACTTGATGCATCAGAACAAACTCAGTGAATTTAACTGGAAACAAACTGTACGTTCAGTGCTATTAACGCTGGCGCTACTGGCGAGCTTCTCCTACGGATTCCAAGCTGTGATGGGACACTTTGGTTTTAATAACAATTCCGTAGGCACTGCGGCGACGACCGAAGAAGTCCATGGCTTTAAACGCATTAAATCCATTGAAGATCTTGAGCAAGAAATTGCAGCCGCTACCGCCCAAGGTAAGCCTGTGATGCTCGATCTGTACGCCGATTGGTGTGTTGCCTGTAAAGAGTTCGAAGCCATCACCTTTAAAGATGCCGACGTGTTAGCCCGCATGAATAAAATCGTACTGCTACAAGCGGATGTGACTAAGAGTGACAAGGTCGATGTGGCCTTACTCGAAAAATACAATGTGCTCGGTTTGCCCACGCTGTTGATGTTTAACGAACAAGGTGAGCAAAGGGAAGATTTACGCGTGACTGGTTTTATGGGCCCCAAAGATTTTGCAACCCATTTAGATCATCTCGTGAAATAGTGACGATTTAGGCTTAGACCAGCGGAGTGATTTAGTTCGCGCGTGTTTTAACAGCCAAGTGTATTTACCGCAACACCAATAAAAAGCGGACTTTTTTAATTAAAAGTCCGCTTTTTTATCCAAGTGTCATAGATTTCTTATACAATCACTTACAATTTTAGACTTTTTAGATTGGAGCATCATGGAACCAGGCATCCTCATTATTACACTCATCTGCGGCATGCTCGTCAGCCGTATAGGACTCCCTCCGCTCATCGGCTACTTAGTGGCAGGCTTTGTACTGTTCATCTTAGGAATAGATAAAGAAAGCCTGCCATTACTGCAAGAACTCGCCAGCCTAGGCGTCACTTTACTGTTATTCGCCATAGGGTTAAAACTCGATATTCGTAGCCTGTTCAAGGCCGAAGTATGGGCGGGTTCGAGTGTGCACTTAGTGCTCTCGATAGTGATTTTTGTGCCGATTCTGAAACTCTTCGGCTTACTAGGTTTAAGCCAACTCACGAGTCTTAACCTTGAGCAACTGACGTTAATTGCCTTCGCGTTAAGCTTCTCCAGCACCGTATTTGCGGTCAAAGTGTTAGAAGATAAAGGAGACGTGCAATCCCTCTACGGCCGGGTCGCTATTGGTATCTTGATTATGCAGGATATCTTCGCCGTACTGTTTTTAACCATTTCTAAAGGCGATGTACCTTCGGTATGGGCCTTTGCATTACTCTTACTGCCACTGGCTAAACCACTCATCTATAAAGCGTTCGACCGTGTCGGCCACGGTGAACTCTTAGTGCTCTTCGGCCTAGTCATGGCACTCGTGGTTGGCGCTTGGTTATTTGAATCTGTTGGCTTAAAACCCGATCTCGGCGCACTGATTATCGGTATCTTGTTGGCGGGCCACAAAAAATCCTCCGAGCTGGCAAAATCCCTGTTCTATTTTAAAGAACTCTTCCTCGTTGCCTTCTTCTTAACCATAGGGCTCAATGGCTTACCTACGGTATCGGATATCGTACTCGCGGCGCTATTGGTGTTGTTAGTGCCACTCAAAATTCTGCTGTTTGTTTACATTCTTACCCGCTTTAAGCTGCGTTCACGTACCTCTATGTTGGGCTCATTTAACCTAGGTAACTTCAGTGAATTCGGTTTGATCGTCGCCGCAGTAGCCACCTATAAAGGTTGGTTACCTCCCGAGTGGCTAGTGATCATCGCCGTGGCATTAAGTTTTAGTTTTTTACTCGCCGCGCCACTTAACGCCACCGTCGGTAATATCTACCAGCGATTCCAGCAGCGTTTAATCAAGCTCGAAAAACGCCCGTTACACCCAGAAGACAGACCCATCGCCATTGGTAATCCACGCTTTTTAATCTTAGGCATGGGCCGTATTGGTAGCGGTGCCTATGATGAACTCAGAGAACAGTTTGATGGGGAAATTCTCGGTATTGAACACAAGCAAGACTTAGTCGACTTACATAAAGCAAAGGGTCGCAATGTAGTGCAAGGTGACGCCTCAGATACCGACTTTTGGGAGAAACTCGACAGAGCACCTAATCTTGAACTGGTACTGCTAGCCATGCCGCACCACGCGGGAAATATGTTTGCAGTTGAGCAACTAAAAAAACTGAATTATCAAGGCAAAATCAGCGCAATTGTGCAGTACAGTGACGATGCAGCGGCGCTTCGAGAATCGGGGGTACACAGTGTGTACAACCTGTACGAAGCCGCTGGTGCCGGTTTTGTGGATCATGTGATTTACGAGCTGTTGCAAGACTCAGAGAAAAACACGGTTCAAGCGGAAGATACAGTACAAGTGCCTGATCCTAAACTTAATGTGGAGCCACGTAGTTAAGTGCCTGCTAATGCTGCATTAAATTAAAATCACGCCATAACAGGTCGCACAAACGAGCAGTAACATCCTCTGCCAGTTTGTGCGGCATCCAACTAAATGCTGACTAATCTTTACAAATCAATTAACTAGATAAAACACTCAATACGCTATTTTGTCTCCTCATCCCAGTATCGATTTACTCATTGCAGCCTATCGCCATTTCAGCAAAAAATCTCAGTTACATCACTGACTCAGTCGTGATATAAATCGATGACGGTAACGAAATTAGCTCAGCTTTTTTGGAATTTTTTACAGCATGTCAAACCCTGCGCAACGCGCCACTAAGTTATTTGTCCAAACCTTTGGCACTAAAGCCGATGATTTATATCAAGCCCCAGGGCGCGTCAATCTGATCGGTGAATACACGGATTACAACGACGGTTTTGTACTCCCGGCAGCCATTAATTTTCATACAGTCATTGCGGTAAAACGCCGTGACGACACTAAGTTTCGAGCCGTCGCCGATGCGTTTCCCGGACAAATTAAAGAGTGGGTTTTCGGCCAAGAAAACGACATGGACCCGCAAGATGGCTGGGTGAATTACCTCAAAGGTTTTACTGCAGCTATGGCGCAAACTGGCTTATTAGCCAAGGGCTTAGACTTAGCCATTGTGGGCGATGTGCCACTTGCCGCAGGTCTTTCATCTTCGGGCGCACTCGTTGTCGCCTTCGGTACAGCCATTAGTGATACCAGCCAACTGCATTTATCCCCAATGGCGGTGGCGCAACTCGCACAGCGCGGTGAGCACAGGTATGTTGAGTCGGCCTGTGGCATCATGGATCAAATGTGCAGCGCCATGGGTGAACAAGACCATGCACTCCTGATTGACTGCTTAGATCTCGATAGCGAAGCCATTCCCATTCCAGAAAACCTAAGCCTTATCATCATAGATGCCCATATCGAGAAAAAACGCTTAGCCGCGACCAATGAGCAACGTCGCACTGAGTGTGCACAAGCGGCAGAGTACTTTGGCTTAGATGCACTGCGTCACCTCGATTTACGCCAACTAGAAAGCGCAAAGGCCGATTTAGATGAAGTGTTATACCGCCGAGCGAAACACATAGTCACTGAGAACCAAAGAACTCAAAATGCTGCTCGCGCCCTAGAGCAAAATAACATCCAAAAATTCAGTCGTTTAATGGCTGAATCCCATGCTTCACTGCGTGATGATTTTGAAGTCACACTGCCCGAATTTGATACTTTAGTTGAAATTGTTAGCCAAGTGATCGGCGAACGTGGTGGCATCCGCATGACCGACGGCTGCGTGGTCGCCTTAGTCGACCATGAACTGACTGACGCTGTTGTTGCCGCCGTTGAACATGAATTCTTCGAAAAAACCGCCATCGATGCCACAGTGTATTTATGTTCCGCCAGCGCTGGCGCAGGGCGCATCGATAACTAGCCAGAACAGGCAATTTGCTAGAACAAGCACTTAGCCGCACTTAAACCAAAGACAACCGAATAGAGTGACTACGCCGTCGATAACATACGAATTCATCACTGAACTTTATGCTGTTGATGGCAAATAATAGGGTTAACATACTCATTTAACACAATAAGCAGTGAGCATATTCAACACAGAGGGAAGCTAAATGGTACGTTTCAGTGTTTTGGATCCTTGGACCGATCCCCGCGGCGGTGAAATCGAACGGGTTCGGATCGACAATGGCATACTCGCATTAGAAGTCATCAGCTTAGGCGGTATTATCCGCGCTCTGTGGACCCCAGATAAACACGGCGAACGTGCCAATATCGTCTTAGGTTGTGATAGCGCCGAAGATTACTTGACTCAATCGGCTCATTTAGGTGCCATTGCAGGCCGCTTTGCAAATCGCATCGCTAACGGCAAAATGCACTATCAAGGGCATGATTATCAATTAGATGTAAACCAAGCGACTAACTGTTTGCACGGCGGCCGTGAGGGTTTTAATCGTAAAAACTGGCAACTAGGTCAACTCCCCGATGGTGTGCGTTTGACCTTAATGAGCCCAGATGGCGACATGGGCTTCCCCGGTAATTGCACAGTTCAGCTGGATTACCGCCTCGCAGGCAATAATTTGTACGTAGAAATCTTAGCCTCCGTCGATAAAGCCTGTCCCGTAAGCCTCACCCAACACAGTTATTTCAACCTCGATGGCACAGAGACCAATCATGAGCATCTGATGCAAATCGATGCCAAGCGCTATCTCACCATGAATGATGTCAGTGTTCCCACTGGGATTGCCGATACAACTAGGTCGATTTTCGATTTAAGTCAACCAATACGCTTAGGTGACAAGCTGCATACCGCTGAACTCGCAAGCACTCGCGGTTATGATCACTGTTATATGATGAATAATCCCGATGGCTCACTCGCCCGTTTTGGCTGTTTAAGCAGCCCCATTAGCGGTCGTGCTATGACGGTTTATACTAATCAACCGAGTGTGCAGCTGTACTGTGCTAATTTTTTAAATGGCACTGTAGGTCGCAATCAACAGGTATTAAATCAACATCATGCTGTGTGTTTAGAGCCGCAGATGCTGCCAGACTCACCGAACCAAGGCGAACGCTTTGGTGATGACGTTTGGTTAATGCCAGGCAAGGTTTATCACCACATCAGTCGTTATCAGTTCGATACCGATGCGTAGCCATTCGCAATAAAAAATTGAGAAAACGAGGGAAAGTGCTGTTTATCAGAAGGAAATAAAGCGATAAGGAATAAAATAAACACTACTTTATTCCTTACACTCACAGTGTTAGCCCTTAGGCCGACACTGTGTTAATCATCAAAATCATCGCCCCAATCATCGTCAAAATCCACGCCAACGGCATCAGATTCGACTTCTGGTTCAACTTCAGGCTTCGCCTTACGTACAGGCGCAGTTTCCTTCACGTTGTTCAAGTCAATGCGAGCTTGATGTTTACTCATAAATTGAGATCTTGCCGCCTTCCATGCACCACCAAACTTAGCCTCAGCAGCTTTTAACGCAGCCTCATCTAAGTCGTATAGGTTCACTTTGACTATATCTTCCACATACTCAATGATCGCATCGCGATCGGTATTGTATAGGTAGATACGTCCTGGGGAGGCATCGGGCAGCTGGTTGTCATGGACGACAATCGCGTTGCCTTTCGATGTTCTCAGCTCACCATACCAAACCTGTTTCTTTGCTGTGTTATACATATATGCTAATACCCTTAAATCAACACATACACCATGAGTTTTTTAGCCTGAATAAGCGAAGCATCGCTTGCTTTGATCCACGAATAGCGCCTGAAAGTCTCTGACGTTTTCAACTGGGTATTTTTACAGAATATTTCCGATAATCAATGCCTCATACCATGAAATTTTCACTAATTACGTATTAATTTCTGCCAAAGTACCCAAAAAGTTTAATCATTAACGACTTTAGTCTAAAAAATCGACGCGGCAAGTTTTATTCCCAAGAAAAAGCAATCATATCTATGGTGTTTGATGAGTCATCAACGTTAACAATTCTAGGTTGCTGTAAAGTTAACCATCAAGGTTATCCATGAAGATTTAATTACAGCGCTACAAACTCATATTTACCGAACAATGACTAAGCCACTATGATGTCAGAATGTCTTCTAGATTGACTCGAATGGCAGCGACTTAAAGCAAATATGTCGCTGCAAAACCAAGTATGCCTAGCTCAAATGACAGTCAGTATTACTTTGCCTCTGTGCTCACCCGACTCCATCAAAGCATGGGCTTTAGCAGCCTGTGCTAATGGAAAGGTTGCAAAAATATTGGGGACAATTTTATGGGCGTTTAACAACGGCCAAACTTTCTCCAATAATTCAGCAGCAATGGCGGCTTTGGCCTCCACGCTCTGCGGTCTTAGGGTCGACCCTGTCCACATGATACGTTTTGCCATCAGGCGGAAAATCTCAACCTCGGCCTTAGGCCCCCGTTGCATAGCTACCGACACCATACGCCCGTCCATCGCTAAGGCTTGTAAGTCAAGATTGATAAAATCACCACCCGCGATATCAAATACCACGTTTACGCCCTTATCTTGAGTGAGTGCCATCACAGGTTCAACAAAGTTTTGAGTACGATAGTTGATGACTTCAGCGGCGCCAAGGCTCAAGCAATAATCGCGTTTCTCATCCTGTCCCGTCGTAGCTATTACTTTTGAACCCAGCGCACTGGCCAACTGAATAGCCGTACTACCAATGCCACCTGAGCCACCGTGGATCAGTACCGTCTCGCCCGCTTTGAGTCCCGCACGCATAAACAGGTTACCCCATACGGTGAAGAAGGTTTCTGGCAGCGCTGCTGCCTGCACATAACTAAAACCCGTCGGGATCGGCAAACAATGGGCCGCATAGGTGAGCACATACTCGCCATAACCACCGCCCGGCACTAAGGCGCATACCTTATCGCCAACTTGCCATTGGCTCACGCCGTCACCGAGGACACAAATATCCCCAGCAACCTCAAGACCAATAATCGGTGATGCACCCGGTGGCGGTGGATACGCGCCCACCCTTTGTTTAACATCGGGGCCATTCACTCCTGCTGCATGCACGCGGATCAACACTTGCCCCGCCGCAGGGACAGGCAAAGGTGAGCGCGATAGCCGCATCACCTCGGGCGCCCCAGGTTGCTCAACATGAATATGGATGTACTCGCTTGGTAAAGCTGACATAAAAGCTCCTGTGAGAATGGCACCAACCTAATAGCAGATTGCTATGCTTAAACGGTTCGTTTGCTAAACCTTAATGCGGCTAAGCTAGCGCAATTTCAAGCCAAATAGCCACAGTTATTCCATTCTATATTCCATCGCACTAAATCAAGCGGCTGACGTTAACCATTTGAACTGAAAGCTGAACCTAAGCTGAACAGAAAAGATGTATCAAAAAAATATTATGACAAATACTAGATATATTAAAAACTTACAGCCATTATTCTGAGGCATTATTTGCTGGCTGCGATGTTTGTCGCGCTATTGTTATCACGCAAATAATCCAATGAGGTTTGATGCAAGTCTGTGTTAAATGCATCAAATAACGCCCAAGGAAGATCTGCTTTGCAGACTAGATAACTACGGATACACAATGAAAAACACACTACTCTTCGCAGCAATTAGCTTAGCGATTGCAACTCCCGTTCTTGCCCATAACACTCATGCAAGCCCCCCATTAGGCAACAACACACCAAACAGTTCACCAGCTCAACCCGTCCCGCCACCGCCCTCTGCACCAATTAGCTTAATTGAATCACATAGACCGCTACTGCGGGAGACGCCATTGATGGCATCCCCCAATGATCCGACGATGACAGAGCAGCCTAAGATTCATTCACGCCAGAAACGTCAGATAGAGGTCTCGGAGCAACCCCCACTTAAGTTGCAGAATCGTAGCGCCGCGATGCAAGTCAGCGACTGCAGTGACTTTGTTGGGAAATCAGGTCAGGCACTAGTCAATGAACTGAGCCAATCGACACCCGAATGCGTCGGTAAGCTCTATAGCCTCAAAGGCAGTGCTGCGACCGCGCTATTTAGCGAGGCCAATGTGATCAGTGTGGCTAATGCCATTGCCGCTAAAGCCAAGGACTACACTGGGGTCGATGTTCAGCATCTTGAGTCCCATATTTACTTTGTCCGCGCCGCCCTCTATGTGCAGTTTTACAGCCCAAATGATGTGCCCGCTTACAGCAGCGCCGCTAAGGCCAGCTTAAAATCAGCCCTCAACGCTTTATTTGCGAACGCTGCGATTTGGACAGTCTCCGATGCTAATGCTGGCGTGTTGAAAGAAGCCTTAATCCTGATTGACTCAGCCGAGCTCGGAGCCGATTTCAATCATGTCACTATCAAAGTGCTTACGGACTATGATGCTAATTGGCAAGCCAGCTTCGCCATGAACGCCGCAGCCAACTCAGTGTTTACCACCTTATTCCGCGCTCAATGGAATGATGACATGCAGGCGCTGTTCGCGCGTGATCAAGGGATTTTAGATGCGCTGAATAACTTCCAACTCGAACATCGCAACTTGTTAGGCACCAATGCAGAGTACCTTTTGGTCAACTCAGTTAAAGAGTTATCTAGACTGTATTACATTGATGCCATGCGCCCGCGAGTGACCCAGCTGGTCAAAAACATCCTCAGCAGCACCAATAAAACCGAACCGAGCAAAGTGCTTTGGTACGCGGCGGCAGAAATGGCCGACTATTACGATCGCAGCCATTGTAACGATTACAATATCTGTGGTTTTAAGGCGCAGTTAGAAGCCGATGCTTTACCTTTCAACTGGAAATGCTCCGACAGCCTCAAGATCCGCGCCCAAGATCTCTATCAAGATCAAGCCAAATGGGCCTGTGATGTGCTGACCAGCCAAGAAAGCTATTTCCACAGTAAACTCGAAACGGGCATGCAACCTGTGGGGCAAGATAACAACGATGACTTAGAGCTAGTGATCTTCGGCAGTTCGTCTGAGTATAAATCCTTAGCCAACAGTATATTTGGTATCAGTACCGACAATGGCGGCATGTATTTAGAAGGCTCACCCGCCGGACTCAAAAATCAGGCACGTTTTATCGCCTATGAAGCCGAATGGCGCACGCCGGATTTCCACGTCTGGAACCTGCAACACGAATATGTGCACTACCTCGATGGTCGCTATAACCTGTTTGGTGACTTTAGTCGTGGCACTTCGGCCAATACCATTTGGTGGATTGAAGGCCTCGCGGAATACATCTCTTACCGTGACGCAAACCCTGCGGCAATTGCCATGGGCGAAACTGGTAAGTATATGTTATCGACCATCTTCAAAAACAACTATGAATCTGGCCAAGACCGCATCTATCGCTGGGGTTATCTAGCGGTGCGTTTCATGTTTGAACACCACAGGGACGATGTGAGACAGATTCTGGCCTACCTACGCAACGATCAATATGCAGAATATCAAGCCTTTATGGATAATATCGGCACACGTTACGATAACGAATGGCAGGGTTGGCTCGCCAGTGGTTTAAGCACGGCTGACGATGGCATAGTCGATAAGGGCCCGAGTGATGTCGACGCTGAGCCTAGTGGCCGCGAAGGCAACTGGACAGGACCAGCAGGCACTATCAGTAAGGATTACTCGCCTTGCCAAGTGACTAACGAAGCCTACCGTTACACAGAATCGGCCAGCCTGAAAATTGATGTGCCGATGGAATGTATCGATTCAAAACTCGGCCGCGCCAGTTTCAGCTTCACCAATACCGATCGCACAGCCCAAGAGCTTTGGATCAAGATTGGCGGTGGTTGGGGAGATGCCGACATTTATTTCGATTCTAGAGGCTGGGCAAGCCCTGAGCAAAACCAAGGGGCTGGTATCGGTAATGGTAATTATCAAGTGATTAAGGTGCAGTTAAACCCCAACGAGTATTGGCACTACATTACCTTATCGGGGGACTTTGGCGGTGTTGATATGCAAGTCAGCACCACTGAGCTATTTGCTGATATCGACCCCGATCTGGGGGATGGCGGCGTGGATCCTGAGCCACCAGCCAATTGCGGCGCAGCGACCTTAAATTACGGTAAGCTCACCCTAGGCAAAAATGAGTGCATCAGTGGCGGGCGTAACAGCTTCTACTTCTGGGTTGAGGAAGATAATACCCAGTTCACTGTCACCACTAAGGGCGGCTCTGGGGATGCCAATATTTACTTCAATGCCAGTCAGTGGGCCGACGCAGATAATGCCGATGCAAAGAGCGCTCAAGCAGGAAATCAAGAGTTGCTTAGCTTCAGCGCCAATCGTGGCTGGCGTTATATCACGATTGATACTGCCACTGAGTTTAGCGGCGTAACACTGACCTTAAGCACAGGCACGAGTAACACACCCGATCCGCTGCTCATTGCCAACGCCTGCGCGACGCAATCACCTTTAAGTTATGGTGAACTCAGTGCTGGCAAAGCCATTTGCACCGCCGATGGGCGCAACGATTATTACCTTTGGGTACCAGAGGGAACGAATCAGCTAAGCATCAACTCCGCCCACGGCAGTGGTGATGTTAGCCTATTTTCGGGGACGACTTGGGCGAATGCTCAACACTTCGATGCAGCCTCTGTGACACCCGCCAACACGCGAGAAAGTATCACAGTCAATGCACCAAACGTGGGTTGGTATTACATCACAGTGCAAAGTGAGCCCCAGAGTTCAGGTGTCGCACTGCTGGTTGATTTACGCTAGTTTGATGACTCGCATTACTTAAATAAGCAGTTTTAGCCATTACGCATAAATCAAGCATTTGAATAAATAACAAAATCCCTGCTTCGGCCTGTCTCTTCTACACAAATCCCTCGGTTTGCCCCGGGGGATTTTTTTGAACCATTTTTAATTAACCTGATCTGATCCTGACCTTTTGTTTCAGATACCACATGCCATGTTTTTAAGTGAACCATCACTCTGGGCACARAGCATTTTTCAGCGCGCAMAATTAGGGGATGTACGAAGGACCAAACGGCTTGTACAGTTGGCGGCTCAACTTGCAGCTCATACAGGACAATCTATCGTGCAATCTCTTTCATCCAGTGCAGACATTGAAGCCGCTTATCGCTTTGTCCGTAACGAGCATATCAGTCCGGCAGCGATTGCTGAGGCAGGTTTTGCTGCCACAGTGCAAGCCTGCGAACCATTTGACTGCCTACTGGCGCTGGAAGACACC
>NZ_JAKKRK010000057.1:0-29147 GCF_025654545.1 Shewanella sp. SM20
ATGGTTCAATGCCTGTTGTGGCTAGTTGGTTTACACGCACAGCAACAGGGCTGGGATAAGCATTTTCAGGCCAATACCATTGGGCATCGAACGGTACTCTCAACGATTCGCTTGGGATTGGAGGTACTCAGGCGGCCTGATTATCAAATCACGGAGAAAGAATTGCTGGCGGCCTGGGTATTATTCGCCAATCAGTTGCTCAAATATGGCTATGCTATGGCTGATTTATGAGGGGATCCTTCAGAGCTAAAGCAGGAAAGGAATTATAAGCGACTTTATCCTATAGATTTTGAGATGAAAGATCTTTTCAATGGTGAATTTACTTCACTAAATGACTATTTAAAAAAGACGTATAGTCAAGCAATAATAAAAATTAGCAATGGAAAGCAAGGTAGTGCCTCAGAGTATATTGATGAAAATAATAAACTTTTAATTGGCACGAAAAATATATTAGATATTTACATGAGAGAGTTAGATGGTGAACTTTCAATGAGCACTTATGTCCTACCATCTATGTATAATACATCAGCAGATTTTAAGGTGGAAAAAAGTCGCATTATAAATGCTATAGAAAAAAGTGGTCTTGTTTTCATGGCTGTAGAAAATATTGACCATATAAATTTATTAGATAACATTAGACTACGTAATCCAAGCCTGTTAGATAAAATAATAGTATTTCTTCATACTACACCACACATGCTAAATATTGATATATTAAATAGTGTTGCCATATACGGTAACTTCTCTAAAGACCCCTTATCTTATGAAGTGGATGTAGATATTATAAGAGGTGATCTTAAAGCGAAGTCAATATCTTACTTGCCTCTATCTATTGGAAATGGCAGTATTCATGACTCTCGAGATACGATAAAGCCTGTTAATAGTTTACCTGAAAATAAACCGCTCATCATCTTTGACTCTAATGCTGAAAGAGAGTATTACGATAAAATAATTTTTCTAGAAAAAGATCTGGAATCAAAGAAACGGGAAATATCTAAATATGAGGCTGTAAGGAGCAATGTATACACTGCATTTTCACCTCTCATACTAGCAATTCTTTGCATTGTTAGCGCTATATTTATCAAAAAAGATATAATTAAAAGTGAATTTAAAAAAACATCTGTGATTTATTTATATTGCTCTTTTTTGATTTTCATCGTTGTTACATATTACGCTAATGTATATCCAGAATTTCCTATATTAAAACACATCTCATATTTTATATCTAAGATCTTGCCGTATAATGAAGTACTACCAGAAAATTAAAAAAATTGAACCATATATGGACGCTCCCGGTGAGTCAAAAGGAAAAATGGGGTTTAATGGGAACCCATTATTAAGTTGGCTAAGAGATAAGCATGCATAGCTTTTTTCATTCGAAGAGTTCACTCCAATTTTAGATAAGTTCACCGATCCCCTGCGAAGTTGCTGAAGGGCGTTGAAGAAAATAGCGTGACGCAGACAGGACGTCTGCGTAGCTTTCGGGGGGAATGGACGCCCCATCGGAAGCGTTAGCAATTTTCGAATAAGCACGAAGCCACTAATCAATGCATTTAACTTCGCTAGGGGCGTCTTGGAGAATCCAAGGAGGATAGGACGAGCAGTCCTCCTTGGTCGGGTGTGGGGTGAAGCCCCACGACTTTTTGGACTAAGCATTAAACAATGTGGTTTAATGCTTAGTCCATACGGAATTCAGATAAGCCTTGGATGATTAAAAAATGATTCGATATTTATTATTCGTATTCTTTGCTCTTGTGGCATTTTTGGGTAATGCGGTTGCTGGCGAATATCAGCTTGATTGGCATGTCCCTGACGAGGAGTTGATTTATCACTCCTGCGGTTGTGCTGATTCCTGTTGGGTTGCCGAGGTTCGCCAAGCTAAAGTGGAAAAACTGATTATCGCCAAACTGAGATGCGACTGCGAAAAACTCTATTTTACTGATAAAACTGGTGTAGAACGGGTTGTTGCTGAAAACTGTGATGACTTAAACACCGACAATAAAATGGATTTGATCCCAGAGCGAATTAATCAACTTCAGTCACATTTAAATACCCCTCGTTAACTCTTTTTATCATTGTGTTGAATGGGATTTCACAATTTTTATCTTTAGGAAATTGCATGAAAAAAATTAGTTTTTTTGGTACGAGCATAGTGCTTGCTTTGACACTTGTTATCGGCCTTGCAGTTGATTTGATAGTTGAATTTAAGTCTGAATCGATTTTTATGCAGATGAATATTTTTAGCTTCAAGTTATTATTTTCGTTACTTAGCATGCTTTGTGTATATATTGCTATTGCAGTCACTTTTAATTTTAAAGTGTTACCTATGCTTATAGGTAAAGATTATCCGTCAAATTACTTTAGGTGGTCTAAGTTTCGATATCTAGAAGTTTTCTTTTTATTTAACTTATGGTCTATGGGTGATCTACAATATTTCACCGTCGTAATAGTTAATTTCGCTTTGGTTGAGTTGATACACTTATATTTAGTTTATAAAAGTATCAATAATAAGCTTGAGTCTACTATATAAATTGGTAAGTTGAGGACAATAAGGCGTGTGGAGTTGGCATAACTCTTTCAATGCGAAAAGTGAATTCTAATATCAGAGAAGTTCACCGATCCCCGGCGAAGTTGTCGAAATACGCAGATAAAAATGCCGTTGCGGCATCATGGATGATGGCGCAGGCTCGGGGGCACATGGATGTGCCATCTGAGCCGTTAGGCGATTTTTATTGGAGTATGAGACAGGTAACTAATGCATGTAACTTCGTTAGGGGCGGCAAGGGGAGATGCAAGAGGGGGATTGCTGTTGATCCCCTTCTTGCCCTGGTGTGGAATGGAATTCCACGACTTTGATTTTGATTTTGATTTTGATTTTAAATTTAAAAATTAAAACCAAAAAATTAAGGGGTGATGACTTGACTCAGCCCCTTAATTCCACATTTTGTCTAATTTCCCAAGTGAAACTTGGGCATTAACGAGTACCAATGATTACTCGGGATCATAGTCAAGTACTGGCGCCAGCCACTTCTCCGTTTCCGCAATACTCATCCCTTTACGCTTCGCATAATCTTCCACTTGATCGCGGCCTATGTTACTCACACCAAAGTAGCGGGATTTCGGGTGGGCGAAATACCAGCCCGATACTGCCGCTGTGGGGAACATGGCGTAGCTTTCGGTGATGTTCAAGTTGATAGTCTCATCGGGCTTGAGCAAGTCCCATAACAAGCCTTTTTCTGTGTGGTCTGGGCAAGCTGGGTAGCCCGGTGCGGGGCGTATGCCTTTGTATTTCTCGCGGATTAATGCTTCGTTGCTTAACTGCTCATCGGCCGCATAACCCCAAAACTCTTTACGTACCCGTTCGTGCATCCGCTCGGCAAAGGCTTCGGCCAAACGGTCGGCTAAGCATTTGAGCATGATGGCGTTGTAGTCGTCATGGTTGGCTTCAAAACGCGCCACATGTTCGTCTATGCCGTGGCCTGTGGTCACCGCAAAGCCGCCCATGTAATCGGCGACGCCTGAGTCTTTTGGTGCAACAAAATCGGATAGGCAGAAGTTGTCGTTGCCGACACGTTCAAGCTGCATCCGCAGGTGATGTGTGGTCATTTCGACTGTGGTACGCGACTCATCGGTGTACAGCTCGATATCGTCGTAATTGACGGTATTGGCGGGGAATAAGCCGATAACCGCTTTCGCTGTGAGCCACTTTTCTTCAATGATTTGTTTGAGCATGGCCTGACCATCGGCGAATAGCTTTTGCGCTTCTTCACCGACCACTTTATCGGTGAGGATTTCAGGGTAGTGGCCGTGCAGTTCCCACGAGCGGAAAAACGGTGTCCAGTCGATACGCTCGACTAAGTCTTCTAATGGATAATTATCAAATACTTGGCGACCGAGCACGTTTGGCGTAAACGGGGTGTAGTTGGCCCAATCGTGTTGGCAGCGGTTTTCACGGGCCGCTTCGAGTGACACTATCTCTTTGCGCTTGGCTTGGGATAAACGCTTAGTGCGCATGTCGTCGTATTCAGCATAGGTTTCGTCTATGGTCGCTTGGCGTGTCTCGTTGTTGATGAGCTTGCTCACCATAGGTACAGCGCGGGACGCATCGGCGATATAAATGGCGCCATGGGGATAATGGGGCGCAATCTTCACCGCTGTGTGGATTTTAGAGCAAGTGGCACCGCCGATAATCGCCGGAATAGTTAAGCCTTCGCGGTGGAAGGTTTTCACGTTATGCACCATCTCGTCCAGACTCGGCGTGATGAGCCCCGACATGCCGATGATATCGATATTGTGTTCTTTCACGGCGTCGAGAATTCGCTCCACCGACACCATCACACCTAAATCGAATACCTCGAAACCGTTACAGGCGAGCACCACGCCGACGATATTCTTGCCGATATCGTGCACGTCACCTTTTACTGTCACCATCAAAATCTTGCCGTTAGATTGGCCTTCGACCTTTTCTAGCTCGATATAGGGGTTTAAGTAAGCCACGGCTTTTTTCATCACCCGCGCCGATTTCACCACCTGCGGCAGGAACATTTTGCCCGAGCCGAACAAGTCGCCGACCACGTTCATGCCGTCCATCAAGGCGCCTTCAATCACATCCAGTGGACGTTTCGCTTCTTGGCGAGCGGCTTCGGTATCTTCATCGATAAATTCGGTAATGCCTTTGACGAGCGCATGGGATAAGCGTTGGCTCACCGGCCAGCTGCGCCATTCTAAATCTTCTTTCTTGCCCACCTGCGCGCCATCACCGCGGAATTTCTCTGCGATTTCAAGTAACTGCTCGGTATTGCTTGAGCCTTCAACTGGGCAGGGCAAGTTAAGCACCACGTTTTCGACCCGCACTTTAAGCTCAGGATCGATATCGTCGTAAATGGCTAACTGACCTGCGTTGACAATGCCCATGTCCATACCGACTTTGATGGCGTGGTACAGGAAGACCGCGTGAATCGCTTCGCGCACTGGGTTGTTACCGCGGAACGAGAACGACACGTTCGATACGCCGCCCGAAATCATCGCGTGGGGCAGGGTGGCTTTAATCGCTTTAATGGCATCAATAAAATCGACGGCATAGTTGTCGTGTTCATCGATACCTGTGGCGATGGCGAAAATATTCGGGTCGAAGATGATGTCTTCTGGCGGAAAGCCGACCTTATCGACCAGCACCCGATAGGCGCGGGTACAGATTTCGATTTTACGCGCTTTAGTGTCGGCCTGACCCTGTTCGTCGAACGCCATGATAATGGCCGCCGCGCCGTAGCGTTTCACTAAGGTGGCTTGCTCGATAAACTTGGCTTCGCCTTCTTTAAGGGAAATCGAGTTAACTATGCCCTTGCCTTGAATACATTTGAGGCCAGCTTCGATCACTTCCCACTTAGAGGAGTCGATCATAATAGGTACGCGACTGATGTCGGGCTCAGAGGCAATCAAGTTTAAAAACTTGTGCATGATCTCGGCGCCATCGAGCATGCCTTCGTCCATGTTGATGTCGATGATTTGCGCGCCGCTTTCGACCTGCTCGCGGGCGACATCGAGCGCCTGCTCAAACTTGCCTTCTTTGATCAGCTTTAAAAACTTGGCCGAACCTGTAACGTTGGTGCGCTCACCCACGTTAACGAACAGGGATTGGGCGTCGATAGTCAGTGGTTCCAAACCGGCTAAGCGGCAAGCTACGGGAATATCGGGCAACACGCGCGGGTTATGTCTGTCGACCGCTTCACGGATCACGCGGATATGTTCAGGCGTACTACCACAACAACCACCGATAATATTGAGCATGCCTTCGCGCGCCCAATCTTCGATCACGTTCGCCATATCCTCTGGGGTTTCATCGTAACCGCCAAACTCGTTCGGCAGGCCTGCATTCGGATGCGCCGACACATAACACTCGCTGATGCGGGATAATTCTTCCACATAGGGGCGCAATTCTTTTGGCCCAAGTGCACAGTTAAGACCGATAGATAAGGGCTTGATATGACGAAGGGAATTGTAAAAGGCTTCGGTCGTTTGGCCAGTCAGTGTGCGGCCAGAGGCATCGGTAATGGTGCCCGAAATCATGATCGGCAATCTGTCTTTAGAATGCTGACCAAATAAGTCATCGAATACGGATTCAATTGCGAACAGCGCGGCTTTGGCGTTTAAGGTATCGAATATGGTCTCGACCATAATGATATCCGCGCCGCCTTCAATCAGCGCCTTAGTAGATTCTTTGTAAGCAGTCACTAACTCATCGAAGCTGACGTTGCGATAGCCAGGGTCGTTCACATCAGGGCTAATCGAACACGTACGGTTAGTGGGGCCTAACACACCGGCGACGTAGCGTGGAATGCCTGTGGCAGCAAAGGCTTCATCACAGGCTTCACGGGCGAGGCGCGCGCCGACTAAGTTAATTTCGGCGGACAGCGACTGCATGTCGTAGTCGGCCATGGCAATAGTAGTAGCATTAAAGGTGTTGGTTTCAATGATGTCGGCACCGGCGTTTAAGTAGTCGGTGTGAATCTGTTTGATGATGTGGGGTTGCGACAACACCAATAAATCGTTGTTGCCTTTGACGTCAGTGTGCCAATCTTTAAAGCGTTCGCCGCGATAGTCCTCTTCTTCCAGCTTGTAGCCTTGGATCATAGTGCCCATGGCACCGTCTAAGATCAGAATGCGCTCTGCAAGCTGTTTGCGTATGTCTGCCAATATCTGGCCGGCTTTGGTAGAGGGTATCGTCATAAATAATTACCTTAAATACAGCTAAGTTAAGTCCAAAAATCGGCCATTGTTATGCTAAGTGCATTTTATTGTCGTCAGCCGACATTTTTTGAATACTTGTTCTTAAAAATTTGTTTTGGACATTTAAACGTATAGACGTCCATAATACGCGACTTATGATTGTCAGGGCAAGATGAAAGTCAAAGGCATTAGGAGCGAGAATCGAGAATCAAGAATTTAGGCCCTCGGCTTTAGTTCTTAGTATCTAGTCCCTAACTAAAAAGGCATATATGAAACAAGTTCGATTGTTATTGTTGCGCCACGGTGAGTGTGAAGGCGGCGCCATTTTACGCGGCCGTGTGGATGTGCCTTTAAGCGAAAAGGGCTGGCAGCAAATGTCGGCAGCGGTTGAGGCGCAGGCAAGTACCTGTAGCGCGATTTACAGTTCGACTTCACGCCGCTGCGCCGAATTTGCCCAAGCCTTTGCCGCCGAATTGCATTCGACGGCGGCGCTGGTATCTGAGTCAAGGCCATTGCAGGCGCAGTTTTTGTCGGGTTTACAGGAAATTGATTTTGGTGATTGGGACGGTCGTCGACTCGATGAGCTGTATCAGCAAGAGGGCGAACGTTTAGCGGCCTATTGGCAAAACCCTTGGCAAACTCCGCCACCCAATGGTGAAACTATGGCAAGTTTTGAGTCGCGGGTGAATGGGACGATTGACCAGATACTCGCCGCTGAGTTTGAACGATTGACCCTTGACTCACATAAAATGGGTAATGAAAACAGTACCGTTAATGAAAACTGTGACAATATGCCAGCCACTCAAGTGTGGGTCGTGACCCACGGCGGGGTGATCCGTCACTTAATGGCGCGTGCCTTAGGGGTTGAACGGGCGGTGGGGTTTTATAGTCAACTCGATTTACCCGTGGCGGCCGTGGTGAGCATTAATGTGCTGCAAGATGAACTGGGTGCCTGCTATTGGCGTTTAGCTTGGCCGAGTGGGCGCAGGTGTTGAGGCCTTATTTCACGACCTAGGAGTTATGGTGTAGGCGTGATTGTTTGGCGAGAATAAGCTGACATGAAAATATTCTGATTTAAACAGCATTGCCTAATAGGATAGATGTAGGATAATGCTTTTCCCTGACGTTTGAACGAGATAGCGTATTACATGCGCAATGAGTGATAACGTCGCAGAAATAGGTGTTGGGAATAGACTCTCTTTGTTCGAATCGCTCCGTTGTTTTTATTCACAGTGGCGTTGTTAACAAAGAGCATATCAACCCAAATATAATAGGGAATCGGGGAGCTGCTCGTCAGTCAGCCCGAACTGTGCCCGCAACTGTGAGTAGTGAAAAAGATCTCGAATCTTCTTCCCTACGAGTCAGGAGACCTGCCTATTTCTGTTATCGCTGCGTGCAGCCTTAGTTCTCGAGCGGGTGACTCGAGGGAGCAGATGACAATGTGCACAACCTTTTTTTATACAGGTTTGGACTCGATAGGAGCGCCGCTTAGGTGAAACTTTCCGCAATCCAAACTAATAGCCCCGTGAATGTGAATGATAGTGACACTAACCCGTCATTGAGCCCGTCAGTCGCGCTCAATGTGAGCCAGTTGAGCTGGTGTATCGATGGCAAAACCATTCTTTCCAATATTAACTTTACGCTGCCAACGGGGCAGATGCTGGGGTTGATTGGCCCTAACGGTGCGGGCAAGTCTAGCTTGTTGCGATGTTTGTATCGGTTTGTTCGCCCGACTCAGGGCAAAATTACCCTTTTTGATCAAGATATTGAGCGTTTGTCGCCCAAGGCGTTTGCCTGTCGCGTTGCCGTAGTGCAGCAGGATACACCGCACTATTTTGACCTCACCACAGAGCAATTGGTCAGCATGGGCTTAACGCCCCACAAGGGCATGTTCGATACCAATTCGAGCTGTGATACTGAGCGTATTGCTAAGGCTTTAGAGAAAGTCGGCTTGAGCCATAAGATGCACCAACAATATGAGCACTTATCTGGCGGTGAAAAGCAACGCGCCTTAATTGCCCGCGCCATAGTGCAGCAGCCGCAGCTTTTAATCCTCGATGAGCCAACGAACCACCTCGATGTGCGCTATCAAATTCAAATCCTCGAATTGGTGCGTAGTCTTGGCATCAGCGTGATTGCCTCTATTCATGATCTTAATTTAGCCAGTGCCCTGTGCGACAGTTTGTTGTTGATCCATAACGGGGAAGTCAGCGCTATGGGGACGCCAACCGAAGTATTAACCGAGGCGCGAATTGGCGATGTGTTTGGCGTGTGTGCTCAGGTATCGCCCCATCCACAACATAAAAAGCCCTTAATCAGCTATTTTTATGGTTACCACCATATAGATCATGGCCTGAACGAGCGAGGCGAGGGTGGATGACTCAGGGGAGTAAACAATATTTCATCTCATATTTGGGACGTATCGTGACACCGTTGACGAGACAACAACTGATGCTGCTCGTATTAGGTGTCATCACTTTGATAACGCCTATTGCCGCGACGAGTTTTGGTGCGGCGAACATCAGTTTTACGGATGTTATTCAAGTATTTATCAATAAGGCGACGAACCTCACTCAAGCCAATGGCATGACTGAGCGCATTGTGATGGAGCTCAGGCTACCGCGCATTTTACTGGCTTTTGTGGCGGGTGCGGGTTTGTCACTGGCGGGCAGTGTGTTGCAAACCGTGACTCGCAATCCGCTCGCCGATCCCTATTTGTTTGGCATTAGCTCTGGCGCGTCCTTTGGTGCTGTGGTGATGTTGACCTTATTCACTGGCTCTGGATTTTTTGATAATGCGGGCATGGCGGCACATTCTGGGCTTTTTAGCGGTTCGGGCGCCTTGTCTGGTTTGCTTTGGTTTAGCTTGCCCTTGGGCGCTTTTATTGGTGCGAGTTTGTCGGTGCTAATAGTGCTGGCTTTGTCTGGGCTTGGGCTCAATAGCCAAGTGGAGCGCATGTTGCTCTCTGGTGTGGCGACCTCCTTTATGTTCGGCGCATTAACGAGTCTGCTGCTGTATTTCGCCAGTCCGCAGGCGACAGCCTCTGTGCTGTTTTGGAGTTTAGGCAGTTTTTCAAAGGCCAGTTGGTCCTTGTTAGTACTGCCGACACTAGTGATTGGTGCGAGTTTATTCATTATTTTAGGCATGAAACGGCAGATCATGGCGTTGCAGGCGGGGGATGAAACGGCGCATACCTTAGGGGTGAATGTGCCTAAGCTGCGGCTCAATATGTTGCTGCTCTGCTCCTTGATTACCGCTATTTTGGTGGCTACCTGCGGCGGTATCGGTTTTGTCGGGTTAATGATCCCCCATACAGTACGCATGCTGTTTCCCGGTCGTCAGCCGATTTTATTAACGGCGCTGGTGGGCGGATTATTTATGGTGTGGATTGATGTATTAGCGCGCTGTTTACTTGGCAATCAAGAGTTGCCTGTGGGCATTATCACGGCGGCCATAGGTAGCATGTTCTTTTTGCTGATTTTACGTAAACGCAGAGTCATGGCGTAATCCTAGAGTCATCTAGCAAGCGCAAACTGGCGAGATAATCAGCATTTCTGTTGATATCTGCCCCGCGATTGGAAATGCAAAATTGGACATGTTCGTCATAGACGCGGGATGCGTTGTGGTTATTTAATGTAGATTACAAAGTGGAGTGTGGATGTCTCAGTCAGCCGTGTCTTTTCAAATAAGCCCTGTGAGTAAAGCGCAGGATCTGGTGATTCTGCAGAAAATTGATCTTAAGACTAAGCCGCCCGGTGCCTTAGGTCAGCTCGAATCCTTAGCCTTGCAGATTGCCCGCGTGCAAGCGACTGATTTGCAACAAACGGAGCAGCCACAAACGGATGTGCTCAAAATAGTCCATCCAACCATGTTAGTGTTTGCGGGGGATCATGGCATTGCCGCAGAAGGCGTGTCGATTGCCCCTAGCGAAGTGACTCACCAAATGGTGCAAAACTTTGCCCATGGCGGCGCGGCGATTAACGTTTTTTGTCGGCAGGTGGGCTTTAAGCTCGAAGTGATCGATTGCGGTATTTTAACGCCAGTTGAAGGGGTTGAAGGCATTATTGATCAACGTCTTGGTGCTGGAACGGGGGCAATCCATTTAGAGCCAGCAATGGCGCTTGAAACCGTCGATAAAGGCTTTGCTATGGCGCGCGATTTGATTGAACGTCACCATCAAGCGGGTTGTAACTTAGTCGCCTTTGGTGAAATGGGCATAGGCAATACCTCCTCTGCTGCGGCCATTATGGCGGCGATTATGCAGCTGGATGTGATTGATTGTGTCGGCCGTGGTACGGGCATTAATAGCGAAACCTTAGAACGTAAACTGATGCTGATTGAGCTCGCGTTATTGCTGCATCAAAGCGCCTTAACTGGACCTAAGTCAGTGTTAGCTTGCCTAGGAGGCTTTGAAATTGTGCAGATGACGGGGGCTATGTTAGCTGCCGCTGAACGTAAAATGCTGGTGGTCGTGGACGGTTTTATCGCGACAGCGGCAGCATTAGTCGCAGTGCAAATCGCCCCCAATGTGCGTGATTATTTGATTTTTGCCCATCAATCCGATGAGCAAGGTCATCTGCGAATGTTAGAATTTTTGCAGGCTAAACCTTTATTATCCCTAGGGCTGAGATTAGGCGAAGGTACGGGGGCGGCCTTGGCATTGCCGCTTATTCAAGCCTCAGTAAATTTTTACAATCAAATGGCGAGTTTTAGTGATGCGGGGATTGAGGCTGTTGTATGATGTGCTCTGCTAAGTCGCTTATTTTACTTATTTAAAATAATAGCCTTTAGCCAACCGTTTTAATTTTAAACCTTGCAGCAAGTGTGAATTCACTAAGGATGCTTTATGTCAGAACGCGAAAGCTGGCACAAAGAGATAGATTTATTTTTAGTTGCCATGGGCTATTTTACCCGCATTCCTATGCCTAAGTGGGTCGAAGTCGATAGCGATAAGTTGAATAAGGCCAGCCGTTATTTCGGTCTCGTCGGTCTTCTGGTCGGCTTGTTAAGCGCCATAGTGTTTTGGCTGACGCAGAACTGGCTCCCCGCCGGCGTTTCTGTTCTTTTAGCTATGTTGGTTGGCGTCTTGCTCACGGGCGGATTCCATGAGGATGGCCTCGCCGATACCTTCGACGGTTTTGGCGGGGGTTGGACGGCTGAAGACAAGCTGCGGATCATGAAAGACTCGCGCCTTGGCAGTTATGGCGCACTGGCGCTGATGTTGGCCCTGCTGCTGAAATGGCAGTTGCTAGTCGAGTTGGCCCTGTACGATCCTGTCGTTGCGGGTTCAGCACTTATCGTCGCGCACACAGTGAGCCGTGTGGTATCAGCCAGTATCATTTTTAGCGAAAAGTATGTCCGCGATGACGAGACCAGTAAGTCTAAGCCGCTATCGCAACATCAAGGCATTAATGAGCTGCTTATCCTGATCGCCAGCGGCGTATTAGTGCTGTTATTCCTCAAGGGGTTAGCGGCATTGTCATTGCTATTGGTGATGATAGGACTGCGCCGTTTGATCATAGTGATCTTTAGACGCCAGATTGGCGGTTACACGGGTGATACCTTAGGCGCGGCGCAGCAAATATCTGAAATCGTGTGTTATTTTGTATTGCTCGTTGTGGGTAACATACTGTGATCCACCTCGTCCTAGGCGGCGCCCGTAGCGGTAAGAGTCGCTACGGCGAAGCCTTAGTGCGTCAGTACACTGCGCTCGGCTTCGATGCATGCTATGTGGCGACGGCGCAGGCGCTAGATGATGAAATGGCGACACGTATCGCCAAGCATCAAGCGGGACGATCGGACGATGGTATCGAATGGCAATTGTTTGAAGAGTCGCTCGCCCTCACTGCACTGCTAAAACGGTTAGCAAAACCTGGGCGAGTGATTTTAGTAGACTGTTTAACCCTTTGGTTAACGAATCAATTACTTGCATCGAACGTTAACATCGATGATGACCCCGCGCCGACTGAGTGGAATGCGACTGACTTTGCCGTTTCAACCTCTGACGATAAAGCTCATGCGAGTTGGCAGGCCGAGAAAACGGCGTTTGTGGATTCCCTCGTTGAGCTTGAGGGAGTGGTGATTTTGATCAGTAACGAAGTCGGTTCTGGCATAGTGCCCTTAGGTGAGTTGAGCCGACAATTTGTCGATGAAGCGGGCTGGTTAAATCAAGCTGTGGCGACCTTAGCGGATAATGTCACCTTAGTGGTCGCTGGTTTACCCTTAGCATTGAAACCACTTTAGACTTTGGGCACAGTCCACGTTTTAAGCTTAAGTTGCATACTTAAGTGATTTTTAGACTGAACTGTTATGTTAATGACTGCAAACTAGAATAAGCCTTTTAAACCTATGTCCTCTCCAAACACAGACAACACAGGCTGTGCTAATGCACTCGATACCGCTGACGCTTTAGCTATTCATTTTGCTGCTAATCTTGTGGTGAATACGCCTGCTGTTAATTCACCTCGTCGCGCAAAAGTTTTGATGGTGCAGGGCACTACATCGGATGCGGGCAAGAGCACCTTAGTCGCAGGCATTTGTCGTTTGCTCGCCCGTCAGGGGATTAAGGTTGCGCCCTTTAAGCCGCAAAATATGGCGCTCAATAGCGCTGTTACTATTGATGGCGGCGAGATTGGCCGCGCACAGGCCTTGCAAGCCGCGGCCTGTTATCTTGAGCCCCATACCGATTTTAATCCCATTCTGCTTAAGCCTAGCTCGGACACGGGCGCGCAAATTATCGTTCATGGCAAAGCCCTGACGACACTCGAAGCCTCGGCCTTTTTTGGGCCTAAATCTAAGGATTACAAGGCAATGGCGCTTGGCGCTGTGCTGGAGTCCTTCGAGCGATTGACAGCCCAGTATCAAACCATAGTGGTGGAAGGCGCGGGCAGTCCGGCGGAGATCAATCTGCGCGAAGGTGATATTGCCAACATGGGATTTGCCGAAGCCGTAGATTGCCCTGTGATCATCATTGCCGATATCGACAAGGGCGGCGTATTTGCCCATTTGGTCGGGACGCTGGCGCTGTTATCTGAGTCTGAACAGGCGCGGGTAAAGGGCTTTGTGATCAACCGTTTCCGTGGTGATATTAGCCTGTTGCAATCTGGTCTCGATTGGCTTGAAGCTTATACGAGCAAGCCTGTTTTAGGTGTGTTGCCTTATCTGCATGATTTACATCTCGATGCCGAAGATGCGCTGATAAGCTCGCCGACTAAAGGCGCTAACAGCCGTTTAAAAGTGCGGGTATTAGTATACCCAAGGATCAGTAATCACACGGATTTTGATCCGCTGCGGTTGCATCCCGATATCGATTTTGACTATGTGTCGTTGCAAACTCAAGCCGCGAGTCACGCGACTCATTTGCCCGCCGCCGATATATTGATCTTGCCCGGCAGTAAGAATGTGCGCGCCGATTTGGCCTTTTTACGCCAGCAAGGTTGGGATAAGGATATCGCCACTCACCTGCGTTACGGCGGAAAAGTGCTAGGCGTTTGTGGCGGCTATCAAATGTTAGGCCAAAGTATTACCGATCCCTTAGGCATTGAAGACAGTGCGGGTGATACCGCAGGACTTGGCTACCTGCCGCTGAGCACAGAACTGAAAGCCGAAAAACAGTTACGGCGAGTGAGAGGTGAGCTAACGTTACTTGGGCAAAAGGTTGCTGTTAAGGGCTATGAAATCCACTGCGGTGAATCAAGCTATCTTATCCCTAGGCTTGAACAAACGAATGCGCCCTTGCAGTTAATCCCTGAATCCACATCTGTGAGCTTTGCTGATGGCCTGCAAAGCGATGACGGGCAAATCCTTGGCACTTATTTACATGGGCTGTTTGATAGCCCTGATGCGTGTCAGTTGATTTTGCGCTGGGCGGGATTAAACGATGCTAAGGCGATAGATATCAATCAAATACGTGAGCAGCAACTCGATCGTTTAGCCGATGTGTTAGCTGAGCATTTAGACATGCAAAAATTACAGCCAATTTTAGAAGCATAAGTTTTAGAAGCAGACATTTTTAGCCGCAGAGTGAAGAGAAGACCATGACAGCACAGAACGACAACGAACAAGCGCAAATCAAGGCCGAACGCCACAAGGCTCGCCAACAGAAAGTGAAAGCCGGTGTGGATGCTAAAATTGCCGCCGCCCAAGAGGAGAAGGGGATTCTGCTGGTGTTAACTGGTAACGGTAAAGGCAAATCGACCTCAGGTTTTGGTACAGTGGCCCGCGCCGTCGGTCACGGTAAAAAAGCCGCGGTAGTGCAATTTATCAAAGGCACTTGGGAGTGCGGTGAGCGCAATTTACTCGAAGGTGCAGGGGTTGAGTTTCATGTAATGGGCACAGGTTTTACCTGGGAAACCCAAGATAAAGAAAAGGATACCGCCGCCGCTGTACTCGCTTGGGAAGCCGCCGAAAAGCTGCTGCAAGATGAGAGCATAGATTGCGTGATGCTCGATGAACTCACCTACATGGTGAGCTATCACTATCTGGATGTGGAACGTGTGCTTAGCGCACTTAAAAATCGTCCACCCATGCAGCATGTGATTATTACGGGTCGGGCCTGTCATCGCGCCATTATTGAACTTGCCGATACTGTCAGCGAAGTGCAGCCGTTGAAACACGCCTTCGAAGCGGGTATCAAGGCACAGCAAGGTTTTGATTACTAATCGAACCTTGTAAAAGTCGGCTTATAAGTGATGCAGCATTGTTGGTTGCAATGTTCAGTAAGACGCGCGAATGGCTTTAGCACAGGCATAAAATGCGCTAAGTTTGAGGATTAGTAACTGCCTATTAGTGACTAGCAACTAGCGACAATTTGCTGTTAGCGACTATGGGTTAGCCTCTAGCCGTTCAGTGTTCAAAGCGTTCTCAAGGATGATCCTATGAATAAGCGTATCGTGATTTGTGCCGATGGGACTTGGAATCGGCCTGAGAAAGATCTTAAGGTCGATTTCCCCACCAATGTGCTGCGCCTCGCGCGGGCGATTAGCCCGATAGCGGCCGATGGTAAACCCCAACAGGTATTTTATGACTGGGGCGTGGGTTCCTATTACGATCAAACCATCGGTGGCGCAACAGGGCGTGGTTTACATAAAAATATTATGGATGGGTATCGCTATATAGTGCAAAACTATTCCCCTGGCGATGAGATTTATCTCTTTGGTTTTAGCCGTGGTGCTTACACTGTGCGTTGCTTGTGTGGTTTGATTAATAACTGCGGCATACTTAAACGCCCCGATGCGGCGTTGATTCAACAAGCTTTCGACCACTATAAAAAAAGCAGTGCGCCCTTTGCGCCTGATGGTGAAAAATCCCTCGAATTTAGAGCGAGATACAGTCATGAATCACGGGAAATCAAGTTTGTTGGTGTGTGGGATACCGTGGGTGCTATGGGGATCCCTATTTCATTTTTAGGCTTGTTCGAAGATAAAGACGAGTTTTACGACACTAAAATTGGCCGCAATGTGCGCGTTGCCCGTCATGCGTTAGCCATAGATGAACATCGCAGTGATTTTGAGCCGACCATTTGGCAACTGCGTGACAATATGGACATGCAGCAAGTGTGGTTTGCGGGCGCCCATAGCAATATTGGCGGCAGTTATAAACCCGATAAAGACGGTTCATTGTTGTCGGATATTGCACTGTTGTGGATGATATCCGAGGCGCAGAAATTTAATTTAAGCATAGAGCCACACTTAGCTGCGAGTGTGCATCCAAATCCGCTTGCGACCTTACATGACTCGAGACGCAGTTTTTATCGGATAAAACAGGAATATTTGCGACCACTCGACCCTGAGCAAGTCCCAGTACTTTTGCATCATTCGGTGAAGGCCCGCTGGGATCAAGATCCTCAGTATCGCCCGAAGAATCTACAAACTTATATCGAACACTATGGCTGGCCAGAGCAGCTAGTTTAACTCTATAACCCCAAGTGACCTGAAGCTACTACGCCTGCATCTTCAGGCGGTTTGGGGATAAATACTAAGGCATATCATGATTAAGCGACACTTAGCTGGACTCGTTTTTGGGCTCAGCTTGTTTTTTCCCCATAGCGTATTGGCCGAGCCCGCTAAACGCATTATTGCGCTCTCGCCCCATGCGGTGGAAATGCTTTACGCCATAGGTGCGGGCGATACAATTGTGGCCGCAACCGATTATGCGGATTATCCCGAGGCGGCAAAAAATATCCCGCGTATTGGGGGTTACTATGGCATTCAAATGGAGCGGGTGATGGAGCTTAATCCCGATCTGATTGTGGTGTGGGATTCGGGTAATAAAGCCGAAGATATCAACCAGCTTAGGACGTTAGGATTTAACCTTTATGGTAGCGATCCTAAAACCTTAGAAGGCGTCGCCAAGGAGCTTGAAGAGTTAGGCCAACTTACGGGGCATGTTGAAGAAGCAAGCAAGGCTGCGGCCGCTTATCGCGCTGAGCTTATCCGATTGCGGGTTGAAAATGCTAAAAAATCAGAACCTAAGGTATTCTATCAACTCTGGTCGACCCCCTTGATGACAGTCTCTAAAAACAGTTGGATCCAACAGATCATCAGTGTGTGCCATGGACAAAATGTGTTTTACGATGCTGCCAGTGATTATCCGCAAGTCAGTTTAGAAAACGTCTTGCTGACCTTGCCCGAGGTGATTTTGCAAAGTGAAGAAGAAGGTAATGTGAAAGGGGTTGATTGGCGCCAATGGCCAGAAATTCCTGCCGTGAAGAAACAGCATATTTATCAACTCAATGCCGATTTATTACACCGCGCGACGCCCAGAGCTTTACTTGGCGTTCAAGCCTTATGTGATGCCTTGGATAAAGCGCGTTAACCTAATTTGTAACCTATCTTTACTTTTGGCATAACCGCCGAGAGGATAGATAACTACACTATGAATAAAAACAAGGAAGCCCAATGAATACCCTCTTAATCTGTTTGTTTATCGCCATGTTATTACCCTATCTCGCCAAAGGCCCCGTCGCTTGGGCGATGGCAAAGACGGGTGGTTACGATAATAATCATCCCCGTGCTCAGCAAGCACAGCTAACCGGTTTTGGCGCTCGCGCTTTAGCGGGACATCAAAATGCCTTTGAATCATTGCTGGTGTTTGGCCTAGCCGTATTAGTGGTTATCGCCACGGGCAAAGTGAATCCCACCACTGAGTGGCTCGCCATCGTCCATGTAGGCGCCCGCTTTGTGTATCACATCCTCTATCTTGCCAACAAAGGCACCTTAAGATCCCTCACATGGTTTGTTGCCATCTTCAGTGCTTTCGGGATTTTCTTTCAGGCTTTTTAAGCTTGGATATTAAAGGATCTGCGCCAGTTTTTTGATACTTTCCCGCAGATCATCAGGCGTATGAGCGGCATAGCCCAGTAAGATAGCTTGCCTTGGATAGGGCGCTTGGCAATATCGAGACAAAGGCTGTGCCCCCAAACGTATTTGGCGGCATTTGTTGAGCACTTCCTCTTCGGTCAAGTCGCCTTTTAGCCAACACACGAGGTGAATACCTGAGTCAGAGGTTTGAACGGACAATTTGTCGGGCAGATACTGCTCAATTGCCGCGATTAGCGCCGTTTGGCGTGCTAAGCAGGCTTTTCGCACTCGGCGAACATGCCGTGCATAATGTCCTTCGGCGATAAACAACGCTAATGTAGCTTGCTCTAGGTGAGCCGTGTGCGTATCGGCGTAATGCTTTGCCAACTGGAAAGCCTGTATCAGTTTAGGGGGCACCACTAAAAAGCCGAGGCGCAATTCGGGCAGCAGCATCTTGGAAAAGGTGCCAGCGTAGATCACCCTTTGATGTTTATCGAGCCCCTGTAATGCCTGTATCGGACGGGCGCTATAACGAAACTCGCTATTATAGTCATCTTCTAAAATCCATTTACTCTGCTCAGCGGCCCAATCGAGTAAGGCCAATCGTCGTGGCAGACTTAGCATACCGCCGAGGGGAAATTGGTGTGAGGGCGCGGTAAAAGCCAGTTTCACTGCAGGATACCGCTGTATCGCATCGGCAATATTTGTGCCCTCATCATCAACACTCACAGGACGAACTTGCATATTTTGCGAGAGAAAAGCGCCTAAAGCCCCGTCATATCCAGGTTCATCAAGCCAGACTTCATCTCCCTGTTGGAGTAGTACCTGCGCCGTGAGGTTAATGGCCTGCTGAGTTCCATTGACTATGATGATCTGCTCAGGTGTGCAATTGAGGCCACGGGTCGAACGCGCATAGTCACTTATCGCCTCACGCAGCGGTAAATACCCCGCGCTATGGTTTGATTTACCTAAGGTTTTACGCGATTGCCGCCAAACTCGGCCTAACAGCCGCCCCCAAAGTTGGTGTGGGAAAAGATCGACGCATCCGACGCCAATATTAAACATGCTATGGCTGTGGTCCGTATTCCCCTTCGCTTTCAGTCGCGCCATTTCTATTAGCTGTGGATTAATTTCTAATTCGGAATCAAAGGCTTGAGCGCTTTCTCTGGCACGGTTTGGAATATCGATCAATTCATCGGGAATGGTATCTGACACATAAGTGCCCGATCCCGGTTTAGTCAGCAGATAGCCTTCATCAATCAGGCGCTCAAACCCTTGCAGTACTGAGTTACGTGAAATCTGCATGGTTTCCGACAAGGCTCTGCTGGATGGGAGTTTCATTCGCGGGTGTAAACGTCCATCAAGAATGGCCTCTCTAAACGCATGATAAAGCTGATCTTTGAGGATGCCATCTTTGAGTTGCAAGTGAGGGAAATTGGATTGAGGTTTTTTCATTTGCTAACTGGTACTGTAAAAAATACAAAAAGTGTACCTTATGCAGTACCACAATTGAATCTAGAATCTTGCTTCAGTAAAACTGAGACCATTTACTTAATTTCAAGGAGTGCGCTAATGTCCAGCCAATCACTAACAGTAACCATTGATATGGTTAAAGAAACGGACTATTCACTCTGGTTACCACACTGGCGTGATTACCAGACTTTTTACAAAGTGGCGTTATCGGAAGCGACCACCCAAGCCACGTGGCGCCGATTCTTCGATGACCAAGAACCTATTTATTGCGCCGTCGCAAGAGAGGGCCAAAACTTACTCGGTTTTGTGCACTATGTTTTTCATCGTTCTACATGGGCCGAAACGGATTATTGTTATCTTGAAGACTTGTTTGTTGCCCCAACGGCAAGGGGTCAACATGTTGGAAAACAATTGATTGAGCATGTAAAGCAAGCGGCCATTGAACACAACTGCGCGCGCCTGTACTGGCATACACAGGAAACAAATTTAACCGCGCAAAAACTCTATAACTGGATTGGTGAAAAACCGGGAGTCATTGAGTACAGAATGCCGCTGTAAGGAGGGGCCTTTAATAAATGCATTAACTGGCTAGCTTATTAATGCATTTATTATCAGGTGCTTGATAGTCTAAAATCCTTTCAACCCTAATGCTAAAGGGCTTTTAGCATTAGGTTTTAATGCACGTTTTAATTGCGACTAATCGCAGCGATCACCGCATCGGTCAGTTCCCAAGTATTTGCCGTTCCGCCCATATCGCGGGTTAAAGACTGCTTATCTTTCAATACGTTTTCTATCGCGCTGAGTATCAGGTCGTGCATTGCGCCATAACCTAAATGTTGCATCATCATAGCGCCCGCCCAAATTGTGCCTAAAGGATTGGCAATACCTTGGCCTGCAATATCTGGCGCTGAACCATGAACTGGCTCAAACATCGACGGAAATTCCTTGCTTGGATTGATGTTCGCCGAAGGGGCAATGGCGATAGTGCCAGTGCACGCAGGGCCAAGATCAGACAGGATATCGCCAAACAAATTTGAGCCAACAACCACGTCAAAATGCTCGGGTTTCAGCACGAAATTTGCCGTCAGAATATCGATATGATATTGGTCGACCTTAACATTGGGATACTGTTTTGCCATTTTCACGACGCGACTATCCCAATAGGGCATAGAGTGAAATATGCCATTGGATTTGGTCGCTGAGGTTAAGTGCTTTGCCTTGCGGCTTTGGGCTAAATCGAAGGCATATTTTAAGATGCGGTCTGTGCCACGACGGGTAAAAATGCTCTGCTGGGAGACTATCTCATGTTCAGTGCCTTCATATTGAATGCCGCCGACGGCGGAATATTCGCCTTCCACGTTTTCACGTACTACATAAAAATCGATATCGCCGGGTTTTTTGCCCGCGAGTGGGCAGGGCACGCCTTCAAATAACCGAATAGGCCTAAGGTTCACGTATTGCTCAAAGGCTCTGCGGATCGGTAGCAGCAATCCCCAGAGTGAAATATGGTCGGGAACTCCTGGAAATCCAACAGCGCCTAAGTAGATGGCATCAAAGGATTTTAGTTGCTCAAGTCCATCCTCTGGCATCATGCGACCGGTTTTATGGTAGGTTTCACAGGACCAGTCGAAATAGGTCCACTCAAACGTCACACCTAAGATTTTTCCTGCGGCTTCGAGTGTGCGTATCCCTTCTGGGATCACTTCAGTACCTATGCCATCTCCGGCAATTACGGCGATTTTTACCTTAGACATCTTCGACTCCAATAGGGGATTCTGCGTTTTTTGTATGTTATTCCATATTCGTATCGTGTATGAATAGGCTAAATGTTTTGTTAAGGATTACGAATCGTGAGTCAACTGCCGCCACTTGAAGATTTACGGGTCTTTGTTATCGCCGCTACAAGCGGGGGATTTACAGCCGCTGCGGAGCAATTATCTTTTTCTCCAGCGTATGTGAGTAAACGCATTGGCCTATTAGAAAAAGCGCTCGGAGTACGCTTGTTTCTGCGCTCTGCCAGAAGTGTCAGCCTCACCTTAGAGGGCAAGATTGCCTTGGAATGGTCCGAACGTTTGCTCGATACCATGGAGCAAATGAGCCTTGAAATTAGCTTAGAGCAGCAAGTGCCACGGGGGCGATTACGTATCGCAACTAGCACAGGATTTGGCAGCCACTGTATTGCGCCGATTATTTCAGACCTCGTGTTCCACTATCCCGAATTAGAAGTTGATTTAGAGTTGCTCGACCGCCCAGTCGATCTGGTCTCTGAAGGTTTTGATCTGGAGATCCGTGTCGGTGGCGAATTGCCACCGCAAATGATAGCTAAGCGTCTTGCGAGTAATTATCGGGTATTGGCGGCATCGCCGACCTATATCGACACGCATGGCATGCCAAACAATCTCGCGGCATTAGCCGAGCATAAGTGCATAGGGATCCGCGAGCGCGATCAAAACCATAGAGTGTGGCGATTGGAAAGTGCGGCTGGCATAGCCTCGGTTGATTTAGCGGCTTCATTGATGACCAATAATGGCACAGTCGCTAAGCAGTGGTGCCTTAAAGGCCACGGTATTATGTTGCGCTCCATCTGGGATTTACAGCAAGATTTCTTAAGCGGCAGATTAGTCAGAGTACTCCCCGAGTATCATCAATCCGCTGAAATTCATGTAATTTATGCCTCACGATTAGAAACGTCTGCCAAACTTCGCACCTGCGTCGCCTATCTTGAAGAGGCATTACCTCGTTTTGCTGGCACTGGAATAAGTTGATTTTATTTCGCCAATCTCTATGGGCGAGTGAACGCTCGCTATTTTTATATTGAGTTTAAATAAATCAAGATGTTGGATTTAATTGCTGACATTGGGTCAAGAGGCGGCCAAGAAGGCGCTCGTCCTATTCTCCTTAAAAAATGATCGTAATAGGTCATTTTGTATATCTATTAAGCAAACTGTCAGGTTTTTACTGTTACCTTACGCCCCCGATGTATTGGCTAATCCCATTGCTACCGTTTTACCTCAGTTAAAGAGATACCATGTTTATAAAGTTTAAGCTTCCCGTTGCTATGCTCGCACTCATTGCTTTGTCTGTTTTATGCTCTTCGGTGTATGTGCAAGAAACGCTAGCGACTAAGCTGATTTCAAATAGGCTGCCATTTGATGCTCTTGGTTTTCAGTCACAGACGGCTTCCAATTCTTTAGTTGCCAGTCCGAGTGCTCAGCATCATATGCAGAGTTTGCCAAAACTGATGACGACTTCCTTGGTGCAAGCGAATCAAGGTGCTGTTGCCAATCCAACGGTTGCTGAACATTTCTCATCCCCAAAAATGCTTGAGCAGTCATCCTTAGACAATCCAGAGACTAAACAACTGAGTCTGAATATCAGTTCTCTCGATGAACTCATGGGCTTGTTTGACTCGCTTAATTACACGCCAGAAAGCTTTCGTGATGGTAATAAATCGGTCCCTAGATTGACCTTTGATGCCGTGGGAGAGGGCTGGAGTTCAGTGTCAAGCCAACTCCCTGTGAAGCAAAAGAAAATGGTGTTTCTTAGAATGATTGCCCCTTTAGTCTTATTGGCGAATGAGAAAATTTTACAAGAAAGACAGGTCATTATGTCTGCCCCCCTCGATGATATTGCGTTATTAGCCTTAGGGGTAAAGTACAAAGTAATAAGCAGTGAAGATAAACCGCTGTTAGAAGCCCAAAGACAAATGCTACTTGAAAGGGTGGATATCCTGCCGCCATCGTTAGTGTTAGCTCAAGCGGCAAAAGAAAGCGGTTGGGGCACATCGCGATTTGCCCGTGAAGGTAATGCATTATTTGGGCAGTGGGATTTCAAGGGTAATGGTATGGAACCTAGGCAAAAGCGCCAAGGTTTAGGCAATTATGGTTTAGCACGATTCGATACACCATTTGCTTCGGTGGAAGGGTATTTGTTGAATTTGAATACCCATAATGCTTATCAGAAGATGCGAGATTTTCGTGCCCAATCAAGACAAGCTAATCAAGCTGTGACAGGCTCTGCACTCGCAGGGACGTTAGACCGATATTCGGAGCGTGGTCACGCCTATGTTGAGGCGATTCGTCAGATGATCCGCACCAATAAGCTATATCTGGTGGATGATATTTATTTAAGTGATGACGCACCATTACATCTATTAACAAGAACAAACTAAGTGATTGGTAAAATAACCATTTTCACTTAACCTGAATAAAGCGCACTTTAATTAGGCTTATATAGGTCAATTTAATCAAGGGCATCCGCATTACCCTATATCCCAATTTTAAACTTTGCCTTTTTGCTGGTAATTGTCTTCAAGGTCTTGAGTTAACCATTAGGATAAAAGGATAAGCAGTGCCTGATGTTCGATATTAATGTTTACCTTTCTGTAATCGCATAACTTCCATCTGTGTTATAGCGGATGATAAACCCCTTTTTCTCACCATCGTGGTAATACTTCAGGGACAGTAATCGATCCTTGTTATCGATTTCATATGTCCAGCCACGCTGCTCATTGTCGCTGTAATTGGACAGTGAATAACCGCCATCCTTCTTGTAGTGGATGCTGATTTGACTGTCTTGCCCCTGTTGATTATTTTGCAGCTTTTGGACATGCCCCTCTTCATCGAATTCATATTCTTTGATGAGGTTGCCATGATGGTAGTCAGAAAATTTGTATAATTTTCCTTTACTATCATAATAATATTGTTCCCCATGCTTAATCGATGGCGTATTTCTAAAGGGGGGATTCAGTATGTCCTTACAGTCATTGCTATAGGGATTTTCTCGCATTATGCACTCGTCCTGAGAGGGCTTGACGGGCAAGGTTTCGTCATATTCATAATGACTTAACTCCATAAGCCGGTGATTATGGTTAGGATCAAATATCGCCTGCATGCCATGGTATTCACCTTTGCGATAGTGCCTAATGCCACTGGCAACATCCTGTGCTGAGTACCAAATACTCTGACCATCGAGCAGGCCCTGCTTATAATGCTTATTGGCAAAGAGCACATTTTCATCGCTGATTAGTTTTTCTTCACCTTCGCGTAATCCATTGAGATAAGTCACTTCGATCCGTGATTTCTTGTCAGTTTTAAATACCCAAGGGCCAGTGCGCTTGCCATCAAGGTAAGCCCCGTTACCCACATAGTTGCGGTATTCGCCAAGCGAGACTTTATCTACCCAAGGGCCATGTTTAATGCCGTTTTGATAGTGACCTTTATTGCCATTGCTCTCAAGCCACTCACCGTCTTTGACGCCGTTGCGATAAATGCCTTTTTCAGACAATCGCTTATCACCTGTGTCTCCGCCATATTCGGGCTCATAGATTTCACAGGGGCCATCGAGCACTCCTTGATTATAATGGGCAAAACCGTAGTTATCTGCCTCATCGAACATGGACTGTGCAATCCATTTACCTTGCTTTTTACCGTCAAGATATTCACCTTCCCAATAGCTTGCTTGGCCGTCAGCCTCAATCCATTTACCGACTTTTTTGCCTTGTTTGTACTGACCATTCAACATGATATTGGCATTACGGTTATCGTAGGCGATATAGGGGCCATCGAGCAGACCTTGGGCATAATGACTTTCAAGCGCAAGTCCAGCCCAAGATCCACCGAGATTCATGTAATCATAAGCTGGGCCCGTTTTTGGGATCTCACCCTCACCGCTGTTTAGCCAGTCCACATCATCGGCTTCAAAGACAACGCTCACCAACACAAAACTGCCCTGTTGTTCGCGATAATCATTGCGATAAAAGTGGGTCACTAAACTGTATTGATGCTCGCGGCCTTGGGCATCTTTATCTTTGCGGGTGAGGGGGTAACGTAATTTATATTCATCCGCGGTTTTCACATCGGCGGGTAAACCTTTAGCATTGCGATAGCCGATTAAGGTTGGTTTGAGCTTGGTTGAACCATCGATAATTGCTTTAATGGCGGGATCTTCTATCGCCTCAACATCATAGGTCATGCGATATTGCTGCGGCGGAATTTGGTTTAACACTTTGCGGGTGTCGCTGACGGTAAATGACGATAACGTCGGGGCGACTTCATCCAGCACAACTTGAAGGCGTGGTAGCTTAGTGAGCTTTGAATCCTCAAAACCATAACCCCGTAAATGCTGACCATCAGCATCTTTAAGCATGACCACGACTTCTTTGTCGCCACCCTTATCAAAGTCATAGTAAAAAACGGCCACAATTTCAGCCGCACCATAATCATCAAGATGTACGCCGGGCGCATCGCCGTCGGACATTTCGCTCCACACTTGATTGTCTTTTTGGTGAAAATTAAGCCATTGGCTATTCGGTAAATCGACAGTGGGATGGACGGCTTTGCCCGCAGCGCTTGCCGCAGGAATAACCATTAAAGAGGATAACAACACCATGCCCGCTGCAGTGAATAAACTGCGAATCGAAAGTTCCATTTAACTACACCTTTTACACCGATAACTTGCGCCTCATGCGCACCAGTAAACGGGCCGAATTTTATGCGAAGACAAGCACTTCAGGAAGTAGCTGATACAAAAAAGGCCGCAATAGCAGCCTGTTAAGATCCAATATTTAACAATCAGCGATGGTATATAGCATTTATTTCGTGGGTGTCTTTTAGGGGAATCATTTAGATTTCATTGAAAACGGGTTTTAAAAGAAAATGAGCTAAAAATATTATAATAACAGCTGCTTAAATTTAATAGAGCACTGAAGCAGTGCTTCAATTTTACTTTGTTTCGCTTGTTCTGAATCTACATTCCCAGTGGTGTAAAACGTTATTTCTGGATCGAGTATCGGGCTACACGTTTGGTGTTCGATTTTCAACAATGAGTGCGTTCGATTTGCAATGGCTAATCCAGAATCAATGACAGTAACGTGATGGGGAAGGGCATTTTTGATTTCTGCATTGATAAGTGGAAAGTGAGTACAAGCCAGCACTAATACATCGGTATTAAACGCATCGGGTTTGCTAAAAATACGCTGAATTTCCTGGGTTACAATGTCAGGATCAAACCCATTGCCGAGAAGTTTTTGCTCTGAGGCGAGAACCAGCGCTTCAGAGTCTTCTACTAAAACCTTACATTCTGTGGCGAAATTCGTGATCAGCATCTTCACATAAGCTGAGTTCACCGTGGTGTGAGTGCCAAGTACCATCACTACCTTTGATTTTGATAACGAAGCGGCAGGTTTTATCGCAGGGACAACGCTGACAATAGGTATATTGAGTTCAGTACGAAGTAAGTCTAGCGCAATGGTACTCGCTGTATTGCAGGCGATAACGATGATATCGGGTTGAGTCAGTGAGCTTGCTTTGGATATAACGTCTAAAATTCGCTTTTTTAGTATATCGTGCGGCTTTTTTCCGTAAGGGAAAAAGCCAGCGTCAGAGACGTAACTCAGCCGTATGTTGGGGATTCTCTTTTTTATTTCGGCCGCGACAGTTAGTCCACCTGAACCTGAATCAAAAACTAATATTGAGCTATCCATTGCACCTACCTTCACATAATCAACACATTTAATTTTGCCATAGACACAGGAGCGTTAGTCGAATTGGCATACAGCTTCAAGAGGCGCATTTTGCTCTTTCAGCCTATTTTGATCAATGAGGATATGTTTGGTTAAGACTTTTTCGTAAACAAAAAATCTTTTGGTGAGTTAATGCAATCTACCGCAGTGTGAGATCATGAATACTCAGTTTTGTCCGCAGTTTAGTTTGGATGCCAACTTAATCCTTCGTGCGTTTGTAAATATTGCTGGAGCTTTAATTCTGTATATCCATTAAGCACTATCATTCCAGTGACACGCCGACTTTGGTTTTAAAATAGTCGTCCATGTATGCTCGAACGTGGCATCTGCTGTATAGGACATACTAATGTCGCGATCACATGGATGTGAATAAGCGACCATGCCACGGATGGTCACTTCCATGATGGTGCCTAATTTGGTTAATTCCTGTGTATGTCTGATAGTTGATTTGATGTATTTCTAAAATAAAAATCAAAGTCGTGGGGCTTCACCCCACACCCGACCAAGGAGGACTGCTCGTCCTATCCTCCTTGGATGCTCCATGACGCCCCTAACGGAGTTGAAAGCCCCTTGTGCTCATTGCCAAATTTGCTATCGCTTTCGAAGGATGCGTCCCTGCACCTGCGAAAGCTAGCCAGCCATCCATGGCTGGACTCACGCAATTTGCCTATTCGCCCTGCGGCAACTCCGAGGGGATAGTGTATTCCTCAGACTCTGGTGTTATTGGTACATTATTAAGGCATAAAAGCTCTATAAGTTCAGTTTCTTAATTTAGAACGTTGTAAAGTGTTATTTAGCTAGAATTACCACCTTTGTTCAAACAGTGAATAGCTTTTAATATGTTTCGTTTGATATTCAAGTTCAGGAAATAAAGTTGCTTCGTATATTCCGCAATATTTAAGTTCATTTAATATATCTTCCTTGAACTTAGCTGGGATAATGAAGGAATGTGAAAATTTATCAAATTCATCGTTAACTTTAACATATTGTTGGTTATACAATATTTTACCTGTATGGCAGGTAAAGCAACCTTGTTGTGTGACTAATCGTTTGTTAAGGCGTTTTGGTGTGTACATGAATCCAGCATGTTTTATCTGTTCATGGGCTCCTCCATTGATTGCTTTACAAATCAAATCAACCCCTTTGTCAGATAGCTGGCCATGATATTTCTTTTCTAATTCTAAAAAATCATCAAAACGTAATCCATTAAAGAGAATCTGGTTATTTAAGAATTCAAGATGATCTTCGCGGATGGAAGATGCGACCTGTTTAAAAATATTATCAAAGTCATCTGCATCATTATATTCTATTAATTTGGTGAGAAATATTTTACCAAAATCAAAGTTGTAATAATCGAAATCAAATATATCGTCTACAAAATCGGGTAAAAAAAAGAGTTTACCATCAAGGTTATTTTCTGTTGAGCACGCAAAATAAAGAGCAACTAATACATTTTCCGTCCAATCGAGAAGTCTTGTCGGTAAGCCATAGTGTTGGGCATAAGTAAGAAGCTCTAAAACATCGGTATGACGTTCTCTTGCTTCTGGATGCATCCTTACAAACTCATCGATGAGCATGTTCTCATCATAGTATTTGCCGTCTATTGGCCTAAATAAACTAGGTACAAGATTGTGGCGGGCGTTAGATTGTCCCCTAAACCACCATTTCTTAGAGTTATTTGAAGTTTCTGTCTTTGCTAATTTAATGGCATCAGCCACACATGATATTACTTGCTGATTTTCTGTATCCGAGTTCGGCAATTTGCAACTCCATTTGTAGTGGTATATTAAACTTGGCTATTTAATAAGAAAGACTATGAATTTACTCATAGAACTCGACAACCTAGCTTTGCAAAAAGACGGTTCTGGTGCAACTCCTTTTGATTGTCATCCCCAAACCACCGCCTCTGGCGGTGGTGATTGTTCCTTGAGGCTATAGCCTGAATTACGCCCATGCTAAAAGAGACTTCTTATTCACCACAAGTAAGAGGAAACGAAAAGCATGGGCGATTATAGAAGTTCATCACATGTTTATTGGCGTTGCAAATATCATATTGTTTGGACTCCGAAGTACCGTTTTAAAATATTAAAAGGAAACCTTGGTAAGGAGTTATACAGGTCAATTTA
>NZ_JAKKRK010000058.1:0-29031 GCF_025654545.1 Shewanella sp. SM20
TTTTCGACCTAACTCAGTCAAGGTCAGTGTCTTACATTCAATCAGTGCCTTAGAGGCCAGCATCAAGCTGTTTAATCGTTTTAGGTGAAGTTCTGGGCAGTATTGGTGTAAAGAATGTTGTAGGATATTGGCTTCGCGCATCTTGTTGTCCAAGTGTAGTTTTTAGCGAAACCATTTGATCATGCAACAAGATGCGCTTCCACTCTAATTTGATGATTTATTTGTAAATCATCAGGGGATTCTTCAGCACCTAGCTCTGACCACCTCATTGAGAAGCTATTCTTAAACGATGGCGACAAGCTTTTCAAACCAATTGTCTCTAGAGCTACCTGACCAAATGGAACGTTATCAATTGCTTCAATTGTAATCCAGTCAGCCTTACCTTTAATAAATACAATCTCAGTTTCCCCTTTGGAAAACTGACACTTTTCTCCATGCTTACTTTGAGAGCATGATGAAGGCGCACCAATAAGCGTGGATACTTCAGTTTTATTTTTTCCAACAATTGCAAGCACATCTATGATCGTTTCGGAATATGCTTTTAAGCTCGCAAAGCTTAGTAAAATGCCTAACATTATAATTCTCATCATGACTCCATATTTGCTTAAGTTTTTAGCCCGTTCCAACGCACGAAGTGAGCGGTTCAAAAGCATTGCTATACGCCAGTCACACTAATCTTGAATTTTGGCCACTGGTTGTAACCGATATTTGGATTGTTTGACTGCAGCGCTTTAATTAGCTCCACTTCTTTCATGTTTACTTCCTTGTCTGTTGCAGTTTCGGACTCCCAGATAATTTGCTTGCGAACTGTAAAGTCACGTATTTCTTCTGAAGTGAAATCACACTCAATCAGCTTACTGTCGGCGCTGCCAAAATAATTTAGTGTTCCAGTTAAATCTTTGCCAACGTAAATTTTGCCGTTCGGGTAAGTGATCCTATAAATGACTTTCATGGGCAGCACCGTTATTGTTTATTTTCCAGTCACACTCTCCAACCCAAAAGGCAAGTTTTGGAGAAATATGAATAAATGCAAAGTCACCATAACCGTCTGCAACTAAGAAATCACTCAGGGACTTTATCATGACACCAATTGCTAAATTTGGGAAAAGGTATACTCAGGGATGAAGTGGATTAAGCACTATCATGGAAGTGACCGTTGACGGCATGGATGCCGTCGTCGAGCCTATAGGGACATATCTACGGCGAGTCACTGGAATGACAGTGCTTAATCATTACTAGTCACAGAACAAGTATGATGCAGTGTTAACGATCTACTAATCCACGCTCTGACTCAATCAACGCCAGCTTTTGACTGCGACTCAGCTTTTTAACTGCTATTTCACGGCGCAGTGCATCGCCGTGACTGCCAACCTGCTCTTGATACATCAGCGTTAACGGACCTTTACCGCGCAGATACTTAGCGGATTTGATGCCACCCGACTGATGCTCGCTAAAGCGTCGCGCTACGTCAGTGGTAACGCCTGTGTATAAATGCCCATTGGCACAGCGGACTAGATACAAATACCAGATAAATACACTCTCTACTTTTGCTCACATTTATGCCGGAATTTATAATCAAAAAAATAGAACACTATTATTAATCTCTAATAAAAGAGTTCTATTTCTTGATATGCCATCGTGTAGCTCACACATTAACCAGCTCTACTTTGAACAATCTCATGCAGTTGCGTCCAATATTCTCTTTCCCTGTACACATAATTGTTACGTTATCAGGATCGAAAAATAGTTTTGGGCTATTACATTCTGGATTCGAACAAGTCACATAATTTGATGCGTTAGAGTGCTCAAAATAAAGAGGCTCTAATGCTTCAGCATAATTATATTCCGTTACTTTAATTTCTATTTTAGACACATTAAATCCCCTAAACTCATACTTGCAAATAATCTACTTGGTCATGCCCAGCAGACTCAAGAAGAAGGCATATTCTTGGGCTGTGTCTTGGTACTGACGATAACGACCACTCTTACCGCCGTGGCCAGCTTCCATATCCACATTGAATAACAACACCTTATCATCCATCTTGTACCACTTATTCTGTACATCGCGCAGTTTAGCGACCCACTTGGCGGGTTCAAAATACTGCACTTGGGAATCATGCAAACCTGTCGTCACTAACATGTGTGGGTATTCTTGCTCAGTGACATTGTCGTAGGGCGAGTAACTCAGCATGTAATCGAAATAGGTTTTCTCGTTCGGATTGCCCCACTCGTCGTACTCATTGGTCGTCAACGGAATCGACTCGTCCAGCATAGTCGTCACCACATCAACAAAAGGTACATGGGCTGCAAGGGCGAAATACTTGTCCGGCGCTTGGTTAGCAATCGCGCCCATCAGTAAACCACCCGCGCTGCCACCAGAGGCAACTACCTTGTTTTTGTCGCCATAACCTTGCGCCGTTAATGCCGTTGTTACGTCGATAAAATCATTGAAGGTATTTTGCTTATTCAACAGCTTACCGTCGTCATACCAAGGGCGGCCGAGCATTTCTGAACCGCGCACATGGGCGATGGCATACACAAAACCGCGATCGAGCAGACTGATAACGGATGAAGAAAAATCGGGTTCAACAGTGTAACCGTAAGATCCATAACCATATTGATACAGAGGATTAGTGCCGTCTTTGTTGAATTTATCTTTACGATACACCAAAGAAACGGGCACTTTCGCACCATCGCGGGCCGTCACAAATATCCGTTCGGCACGATACTGGCTGGCATCGAAGCCGCCTAAGACTTGATCTTGTTTCAATAAATCACGTCTATCGGGATTCACCAGCGAATATTCGTATACGGCTTCTGGCGTCGTTAGGCTAGAGTAGAAAATGCGTAACTTATTGCTGTCTTGCTGGGAATTAATCTCTAAACCCATCACATAAGCAGGCTCATCAAAGCTCAACTCGAAGGGCTTTTGACCATTGAGCGGCATCACTTTAATCCGCGTCAGGCCGTTTTCACGGGTCTGAATAATCAGATAATCCTTGAGCACTAACTCATCTTCGATACGGGCATTGGGATTATGCGCAACCATTTCTTGCCACTTCGATTTATCCGCCGCATCTTTGATGGCAACTTTCATCAAACGGAAGTTAGTCGCCTGCCAGTTGGTGAGAATGTAATAAGTATCACCCAGCTTAGACACACTGTATTCGTGGCCTTCTTCCCGCGCTAATACTGGCTTGAATAAACCTAAAGGCTCGCTGGCATCGAGAATAGACACTTCACTCGTCGTGGTGCTTTCTTGGAACAACACAATTTGCGACTCATCTAAGGTTTTGCCGAGTGAGATATAAAATGAATCGTCCTGTTCTTCATACACTAAGACATCGCTCGATTGCTTAGTGCCCAGCTCGTGGCGATACACTTGATAGCCCAGCAAGGTTTTTAGATCTTTGGCGATATAGAACACATGCTTGTTGTCGTTCGCCCACACTACGCGACCTTCGGTATTTTCAAGCACGTCGGTGATCATGTCGCCCGAAGCCAAGTCTTTAAAATAGATGTGATATACACGGCGGCTGAGGACGTCTTCGCCAAAGGCCAACATGGTTTCATCTGGGCTCACACTCGCGCCGCCTAAACCATAAAACTCATGGCCCTTAGCTCGCTCGTTAACGTCGAGCATCACTTGCTCAACACCATCGGCGCCCTTACGGCTGATCAGCGGATATTCGCTGCCCTCTTGGTATCTGTGATAGTAGCTGTGCTGATGCCATTGGTACGGCACGCTCGACTCATCGGCGACTAAGCGCTCAGTTAACTCCTTATAAAGACCATCTTGCAATGGCTTTAATGGTTTGAAATAAGCCGCGGTATAACGATTCTCAGCGTTGAGATAGGCCAACACTTTAGGATCTTTGCGCTCATCATCACGCAGCCAATAGTAATCATCGGTACGGGTTACGCCATGCAAAGTCATCACATGGGGAATTTTTTCAGCAACCGGGGCAGGTACTTGCCCTTTGGAGGTCGAACAAGCGGATAACAGCATAACAATACCTAAAGTGAGTAGCAGAGAGCGCATTTATACGTCCTTGTGACGTCCATAACGACCGTCGAAGAATGCGACGGCAAGTCAATTAGCTTATGTGTTCAGTATGATAGTGGTCAGGTGTGCACTAGCGCAAACATTGAACGCGAGAAGTTGCCATTCGCGGTAAATAAGAGCAACATAACTGCGTTTTTGAGCGCAAATGGCTCAAAAGCAAATTCTCAGGGCGGGGTGAAACTCCCCACCGGCGGTAAATGGGTAACGACTAAGTGATTATTTTGCTGAGCGACACCCAAAGCCCGCGAGCGCCCGAAATCACTTTCGGGGTCAGCAGATCTGGTGCCTTAGATTTTGCCTAGTGCAAAACTGACTATTCCAGAGCCGACGGTAATGGACTGTTTGCTTTAATGGCGACAGTGCTGAGTCCGGATGGAAGAGAATGTAAGACAACCTTGTGGTATTTAAGTGCAACGCGCTTATGTATCTCAGTGTTAGCCTCATGTTTTGCAATAACTTCACCCCAAGTGAAGTGATATTGCTACAGCAAAATCGAGCCATTGGGTTTGATTACGTTGTATTTCTGCACGCCCTGATTCTGGATATTCCAATGTCGTATTTTTTAAGGATATTAACCATGAATCAGTCTTTACTTGCTCCTTTTGGTACTGCTATCGAACGCGTTGAAGCGGGTCTTAATGCCCTGCGTCAAGGCCAAGGTGTATTAGTTGTCGATGACGAAGATAGAGAAAACGAAGGCGATTTAATTTTCGCTGCCGAGACGCTGACTAACGCTCAAATGGCCATGCTCATCCGTGAATGTAGCGGTATTGTTTGCCTGTGTTTACCCGATGCAAAAGTCAAAGCCCTCGAGTTGCCCCCTATGGTGGAAAACAACTCGAGCCAATACGGCACGGCGTTTACTGTGAGTATTGAAGCTAAAGTCGGTGTGACGACTGGCGTTTCTGCCGCCGATCGCGTGACCACCATTAAAGCGGCGATTGCCGATGGCGCTAAGCCAAGTGATCTCGCTCGTCCTGGCCATGTGTATCCACTTCGCGCCCAACCGGGTGGAGTATTAACTCGCCGCGGCCACACCGAAGGCACTATTGATTTAATGCAACTCGCAGGTTTAAAAGCCGCTGGCGTATTGTGTGAAGTCACTAACACCGATGGCACTATGGCGCGTTTGCCCGAAATTATTGCCTTCGGAACTCAGCACAATATACCCGTGTTAACGATTGAAGATATTGTCGTTTATCGCAAATCATTGCTGGCCAATGTCGGCTAGATAACGCGCCAATCGCCTGAATCTAGGGCATTGATTTAAATAGAAGGACGTTTCGCTGCGGCAAACGTCCTTTTTATTTAAGTAGATTTACCGTTAACAATCGCGTTCCACCTAATGCACTAAAAAAACGATAAAAGGTAAAGTTAAACAAGTCATTCTTTCGAATGATGAAATACTGCTTCACATCACAGACAAAGCAAATGCTTGTTTGATAGGTGCAAAATAGGTTAATAAAAATAGTCTCTTAGCATGATATATAACAATTTGCTTAATTTCGTGACCTAGATTAGATATCCATAAACTAAAGGTCGCGGTAGCTGGCTGCCTATGTTAAATATCCTCACCCTGTGCCTAGTCCTATTTGTAACTCGGATTCAACGTTATTACGTTGAATTTTCTTTTTCTGCCTAGGCGAACGAGTGGAGTGATCTTTAATGCCGTCAGCGCTACACCATCTCAGTTTGAAGCAAAAGCTCATTCTGTTTTCGTTAGTCCCATTATTAATGATGAGCTTTTTCATTCTGACGCGCATGCATGACTTGATAAAGGAATCACACTCAGCCAAGCACAATCATCTTGCGGTACAAACGACGGTACAAATCACTGAGCTACTCTATCAGTTGCAAAACGAATATGGTCTAAGTACAAATCAGCGACCAACCGATGAAGTGCTATTACAGCAACAAGCGACTAGGTCAAAAGCACTCGATGCATTACTGAACAGTGAGCCTTTAGAGCATCTTCTGGAGGCGCTCGACCCTAAAAGTATTGAAGCAAACAAAATGAACGCATTGTTGGATGCGCTCAAACTCACAGGCAACAAACTCGCTAACGTTCACCAAAACCACACAGACGACACACTGAGTCAGTTTACGGAACTCTATAATCAATTCCACACTCAGCTTTTGCAGCTCATCCAGTTATTACAGTTACAAACCAACGAAATCAGTCAATCCCGTGCCTATACCGATCTATTGAACCTACTTATGGTGCAGGAGTTGGCCGTAAAAGAACGAAGTGCCATCAATCAATTACTGCTCAGCAAGTCACTCAATATTAATGATTACCGCACCATAATCTCCTTTATGTATGAATATGAGCGAGCCGTGATGCACGCGAGTAATGCATCAATTTCCGATAGAAGGTCCTTACTGCAAAACCTACAAGATTCGCCAGAAAATCAACGCATTCTGCAAATCAGCAAGCAAATTGAACAACAAACTCGCATTAGCGCTCTGGCACAAAATATTAATGCCTACTTAGGTTACGGTGGCTTAATGGGCAGTTTTCAGGACTATTTGCTTAAGGGCGATGATATTTCACTGCAAAAATTTAATGCAGCACTTGCGACGATTCAGCTTAATTTGGATGAACTCAGTCACGAGACTCGTTCTCTACCCGAATTTAAGGCAGCGCTGAAAACCATTGAGGACAGCATAAATCAATACCAGTTCAGCATGGTCAAGTTGCAGCAACTGAAGCAGCAAGGTTTGCCGATGACGGAGATCAAAGCCATCGCGCAAGTCCCTGCCAGCGAGGACAAATTAAGCCAAGCGATGAGCCAACTATTAATGCCGCCACATCCAATTGATAGCCAGGAGTGGTGGGATCTCACCACTCAGCGTATCAATCAACTACATTTGCTGGCGCAAAATATCACCAAGAACATGGCGCAGCAGAGCGAATATCAACAAAACCACACCTTAATCTTACTCGGCTTATACTTGTTCTCGGCTTTGTTCACCGCGACCATCACACTTTGGCTTGGACAAAAGATCATCCGCAATTTTATGGATAAGATCACTAAGATTGCCAATGACATGCAGCAAATGGCAGCAGATCCACAGCTCAATATTAATATCCAAGTCTCAGGCACAGATGAACTCGCTCGCATGGCCCGTGCCATGAACCGTATGATTAGCGAACGGCAAAAAGCAAACCATGCCCTAAGCCGCGCTGCAGCTGTGTTTGACTATTCTGCCGAAGGCATAATGGTGACAGATGCCGACAACCATATTGAACTGGTCAACCCCGCTTTTTGCCACATTACGGGCTATTCATTGGAAGAAGTGAAAGGCCGCAGCCCCTCCCTACTCAGCTCTAGCCGTCATCCTAAGCACTTTTATACCGCCATGTGGGAGTCACTACAAAAAGAAGGGAAATGGGAGGGTGAAGTTTGGAATAAACGCAAAGATGGCCAAGTGTATCCCGAGTATCTAGCGATTACTGTGGTGCGAAATGAGCAAGGTAAAATAATCCAACATATTGGTTTATTTATGGATATCAGTAAGCGTAAGCAATATGAGCAGGATCTTTGGTATCAGGCCAACTTCGATGGATTAACTGGGCTGCCTAATCGTAAGCTGTTCAATGAACGACTGCAGCACGAAATCCATGTGGCACAGCATGACTCTCGCAAGCTGGCTATCTTGCTGATTGATTTGGATCAATTCAAATATATCAATGATGTACAAGGCCATGCCACTGGAGACTTATTACTTAAAGATGTCGCAAAGCGCTTAGAAGGCATTGCGGGGAAAACCGATTTTATCGCACGTATCGGTGGCGACGAGTTTGTGCTTATCTTGCCACGACTGACTAACGAACTCGCCATCGAACACATGGCAACCCGAATCATTGAAACCTTAGGTATGCCATTTAACTTAAATGACCGCGAGATCCAGATTTCGGCCAGCTTTGGTATTGGCGTCTATCCCGAAGATGGGTTAGATACCGGCTCACTCACCCGCAATACCGAAACCGCCATGTATCAAGCCAAAGACGCAGGGCGGAACAATTTTAAATACTTCACCGCGGGTATGAATCAAGCCATGTTCGCCCGGATGGAGTTAGAACAACGCCTACGCCGTGCCGTGGCACAAAATGAATTTGCCCTGCATTATCAACCTATCGTGGATATGCAAACCGGAAGTGTCTGCAGCGTCGAAGCCCTTATCCGCTGGCAAGATCCCGAGCTTGGGTTGATCCCGCCGGATCAATTTATCCCATTAGCCGAAGAAACCGGGCTGATAGAGCCTATGGGCGAATGGGTGCTCAACCAAGCCATGCATGATCTGAGGCAATGGCAGAAAAGTGGCTTAAATATCAATGTCGCGATTAATGTTTCCAGCCGCCAATGTATCAATACACGCGGTATGGGATTCGACCAAGTGTTGCAGGAGTGCTTCAACCGCCACCACGTCAACCCACGAAATGTGCATATTGAGATCACTGAAAGCATGCTGATGGGCGATGCCAGCCATTGCTTGAGCACGCTCGAGTCTATTCGTCATTTAGGCTCGCAAATCTATATCGATGACTTTGGTACGGGTTATTCTTCCCTGAGTTATCTGAAAAAATTCCCGATTTCAGTGATTAAAATCGACCGCAGCTTTGTGGAAAATGCCCTCGAAAATAACTCGAACGCCAACTTAGTCAAAGCGATTGTCATGATGGGGCAAAGCCTAGAAATGGAGTTAGTTGCTGAAGGCATAGAAACCGAAGCACAGTGGCACTTCCTACGAGATTTAGGTTGTCACTTCGCTCAAGGGTATTTGATCTCCAAACCGCTCCCCTTCAATGAAATCACTCCTTTGCTACGCATCAAGCACACAGCACTGTTGAATGATGGCTATCAAGATAAATGCGTGAATATCTAAGCTTATAAAAAATAAAATGATAAAGAACAAAAAAGCAGCCTAGGCTGCTTTTTTGTGGCAAATAAAACGGACTTAAGCCTGTGGTTGGCCTTGGCCGTTCATTATGCTTTCGCCCCCCTTAGAGGCTAGCTTAGCTAAATCTTTATCGATAAAGAACAGTGCCTTACCATCTTCGCCCACTAAACGTATCTTATCGACAATCGACTTAAACAGCTTTTCTTCTTCGTGCTGCTCAGCGACATACCATTGTAAGAAGTTAAAGGTTGAGTAATCTTGATTCGAAAATGCGGCATGGGCCAAGGCATTGATCTGACGGGTAATAAGCTGCTCATGCTCATAGGTTAATTCAAACAACGCCAGTAAAGAATCGAACTGTGACTGTGGCGCCGCAATCGCACCTAACAAAGGTAAGCCACCGGTTTCACTCACATACGTGAACAGACGACGCATATGGCCCATTTCTTCATCCGCGTGCTCACGCATAAACTTAGCTGCGCCTTCAAATCCCTGATCTTCACACCACGCACTCATTTGCAGGTATAAATTTGAGGAGAAGAACTCCATATTAATTTGTTCATTCAACTTTTCGATCATAGTTGCAGACAGCATAGTAAATCCTCTTTTGCATTCGAACTGAATCATGGGGGACATTGTCATCAAGGGGGTCGACAAAAGCAACAAAATTTACCTTTGGATTTCTTGCTAAGTTAATGATTCATTGATAAAAATGATTTTCATTTGTTCATCGACTCGCGTTCAACCCTCGAATTAGCGCAGTAAATTGTGTGACTTCTAGCGAGGTTATCGCCCAAAGTGGCAGAAAAAACTGACTGCCCTATCACAGAAACTCACATGCAAATCATAGCCATCCCAGATCACCGTGGCATAATAGCCAGTCATAATCAGGTGGAAATTCATTCAGCGTCATTACGACCCATTGCATATAAGGCAGACCCTAATGTCCGTAACAGCCGATCCTTGTTCGCAACCTAGCTTAATGCATCCAGATCAAGCTATTCCCCTTTTGCTCGAGCAAGTTAGCCCAGTGTCAGACACCGAAGTCGTATTGCTTCCCCATGCCCTTGGCCGCGTCCTAGCAGAAGATTTAGCTTCCTGCATCGACCTGCCGCCCTTTAACAACTCCTCTATGGACGGCTACGCCTTCCGTTTTGTCGACTTAAATACGCAAACCAATCAGACCGCATTGCGCCTTATCGGCAGTTCCTTCGCCGGCCATGGTTTTAAAGGTGAAGCCAAACCTAATACCTGCGTACGGATCATGACGGGCGCGCCTGTGCCTACAGGTTATGACACAGTGCAAATGCAGGAAGAAGCCGAGGTTGAAGGTGAGATTATTCATATCCGCCACCCTAGGGCGCAAGGCGCCAATGTGCGTTGCCGCGGTGAAGAACTCACCCAAGGCACTAAAGTGCTCAGTGCAGGCATTCAAATTGGTGCCGCCGAACTCGGGGTGTTAGCCACTATTGGCGTTAGCCAAGTGCGAGTTTATCGTCAGCTTAAAGTGGCCTTTTTCTCCACAGGCGATGAACTGCGTCCCGTTGGCAGCGAATTAGCCCTAGGACAAATTTACGATTCAAACCGTTACTCGATCCAAGGCTTACTCAGCCGCGCTAACGTGGAATGGCTCGATTTAGGCGTAATAGCCGATGATCCTGAAGCCATACGTCAGGCATTTCGCCATGCTGCCAGCCAAGCCGACATGGTATTAACCTCGGGTGGCGTGTCGGTCGGTGAAGCGGATTTCACTAAACAAATTCTTGATGAGGAAGGCAAAATTACCTTCTGGAAACTCGCCATCAAACCAGGCAAGCCCTTCGCCATGGGCCGTATCGGCAAAGCGATATTCTGTGGTTTACCGGGGAATCCCGTGTCTTCTATGGTGACGTTTTACAAACTCGTTTGGCCAATACTGAACAAGATGCAGGGCTTAACCCCAGTTGCACCTTTGATGTTAGACGCTGCGCTCACCACGCCCGTGCGTAAACAACCGGGCCGCGTCGAATATCAACGGGGCGTCTTAAGCCGTAATGCACAAGGTAAACTTGAAGTTGCCATTACAGGTAGCCAAGGTTCCGGCATGTTGACTTCGATGAGCTTAGCAAACTGTTTCGTTTTATTGGAGCAATTCCAAGGTGATACTCCCGCTGGCACCCAAGTGACTGTCGAGCCATTTAACAGCGTGCTTTGCTAGGAAAATCCCAATGAATGTGCCAAAAGATATTCTCAGCGACAGCGAACTCTTAAGATACAGCCGCCAAATATCCATCAAGGCTATGGATATCGACGGTCAAGAGCACCTAAAACAGGCCAAAGTGCTCATGATAGGCGCTGGCGGTTTGGGCTGTGCCGCCAGCCAGTACCTCACGGTTGCGGGTATTGGTGAACTGACACTGGTCGATTTTGATACAGTTGAATTATCCAACCTGCAGCGCCAAGTGCTGCATCAAGATGCCAATGTCGGCCAGCCTAAAGTCGAATCGGCTAAACAGAGCCTCAGCCAGCTCAATCCCTTTATTAAGATCAATATTATCAATGCTGTATTAGATGATCATGAGATTGACGCCCTAGTCGCCGATCACAATCTAGTGCTCGACTGCACCGATAATGTCAGTGTGCGCGAGCAACTTAATCTCAGCTGTTTTAAGTATAAAGTACCCTTAGTGTCTGCCGCGGCAATTCGGATGGAAGGCATGGTCACTGTGTTCAATTATCACAGCGAAACGCCTTGTTATCATTGCTTTAGCGCCCTATTTGGCGAGCAACAACTGAGCTGCGTTGAATCGGGCATCCTAGCACCCGTGGTCGGTATGATAGGTTGTTTGCAGGCAGTTGAAGCCATCAAAGTGATTACTGGCATGGGTAAAACCTTAGCAGGACGCATTTTGATGATCGATGCAATGACGATGGAGTTTCGCGAGATGAAGTTACCGAAACAAGCCCGCTGCAGTGTTTGTGGTACTAAAGAGGCTTAGGTTGTTCTCGCTTGAAAAACGGCTTTATTTACACTAGCTTAATTGCCACCGCTTAATTTGCCGTCATATAGCTCAACACTGATGACGCTTAATGGCCCGTTAAAATAAGGAAATCATAAGGAAAACATATGGATTCGGAAAACAGTGTATTTGACCGCATGACCACAGACGACCCCATAGTTGGCGCAGGTATTTACAACCTCGTTATCGGCCTCACGCTGATTTGGGGTTTTGCCGTTAACTATTGGATGGTCACCAATATCGACCCAGAGGCGATTGCCAGTGTTAATCCTTGGATTTTCTTTATCGGCTATTTCGCCTCCTGTTTCTTTGGGATTTATCTGTTCCAAAAATCGACTAACCCCGTTGTCAGTTTTATTGGCTACAACTTTGTGGTCGTGCCCTTCGGCTTAATAATCAATATGGTGGTCAGTCAATACGATCCCGAATTGGTGACTGAGGCCATTCGTATCACAGGGCTAGTGACCATAGCTATGATGTGTTTAGGCACACTCTTCCCCGCCTTTTTCCAAAAAATTTCCGGTGCACTCACGATTGCTTTATTGCTCGTTATCGTCGTCGAACTGATTGAAGTGTTTATCTTTAATACTCACCACGGCATTTTAGATTGGATAGTCGTGCTGATTTTCTGCGGTTATATTGGTTATGACTGGGGACGGGCGAATCAAATCCCTAAAACCATAGATAATGCCATCGATAGCGCCGCCGCTTTGTATATGGATATCATCAACTTGTTTCTACGGATCCTGCGGATTTTAGGGCGAAAATAACTCACCAAGGAGTGTCTATGAAAATCAAATTCCTGCTTGTTACTGCTCCACTTCTGGCGAGTGTGGTATTAGTCGGATGCAGTGATACTGAACAAGTAAAAATAGCCAATCCCGCCTCTGAGTATTGTGTCTCCATTGGTGGCAACTTAACAATTGAGAAAACCGCCGAAGGTGAACATGGGATCTGCACCTTACCCAGCGGTGAAGCAATTGAAGAGTGGGCGTTATTCCGTCGCGATCATAAGGAAGAAAAGCCGCAGTAACAGTGGCTATTTTTACCTTTAATAAAAACAGGCGCCATTAGCGCCTGTTTTGTTAGCAGTACTTAATTGGGTCATACTCAAAAGTCTTAACGGGCTAAGTGTTCACCGCGCCAGATTTTGCGCTTAACTGCTGACTGGAAACTCCACGCTAAAACCCGCGTAATTTTATTGCCCTGCTGCATCTCAATCGTTTTCACAGTATCGACGTTCAACTGCGCTAAGGCTTGATAACAAGGTTTCAGGTTTTCCTTCTTCGACACTAGACTGGTAAACCATAAGCATTGATCTGCAAACATTTGGCTCTCACGGATCATAGTCGCTAGAAACTGTCGTTCACCGCCTTGGCACCAAAGCTCAACCGCTTGACCGCCGAAATTCAGCTTAGGTGCAACCTTTACCAAGCCACCCCGATTGAGCTGCAGATTATTCACCTTACGCTTTGTACCTTCGCTCGCCTCAGCCATAGAGGCATGAAATGGCGGATTGCACAGGGTTAACGCAAAACATTCTCCGGCTTGAATGATTCCCTTGAAGACCGCCTTGTCATTTGGCTGTAATCGTAAACTTATCTGCCCTTGCAGCACTGGGTTTTGCTCAATAATACTCTGCACATTACTGAGTGAATGGGCATTAATATCCGAGGCGACAAATTGCCAACCGTATACTTGGCAACCCAATATGGGATAAATACCGTTCGCTCCAGTGCCGATATCTAATACCCTAGTTTTATCCAAAGCAAATACATCATCGCCTTCGGCTAGAAGGTCTGCTAAATAATGTAAATAATCGACTCGACCTGGAATAGGAGGACATAACGCTCCATCAGGAATATCCCAAGATTCAATCCCATAATGGTGTTTCAGTAGCGCCGCATTAAGCATCTTAACCGCTAACGGATCGGAAAAATCGACCGATAAAACCCCATAAGGCGTGGGTCGAACAAAGGCTTTTAGCTTAGGGAATGAACTCATCAGCGCCGGAAAATCATAGCCGTTCAAGTGTACATTTCGAGGATGCAAAGCTTTTTTGATCTCAGCACTGCGCCTGTTTTTGACCGACTTGGCTTTTCCTTTCACCTCAGTTCTAGCCTGCTTTGGTGCTTTAGTTTTTGCATGACCAATGTTGGCTGTACTCGTTAGGCGTTTCGCAGTCACTAATTGGACGGGTTTCACGGCAGGTTTTGACATAATAGCTCTTGTAACGCAATGGGCCGACCTGAGTCAGCCCATGGAATGGGGCAGTAAATTAATCATACAGATAAGAGGTAAACAATAAGTTTACGATCAAGGGTTTGCCAGCTTCTTTGGTGATCAAGTTGTTGACCATTTCAAAGCACTCACGACGAATCTCTTCACGACCCGTGAGCGACTTAATCTTCTCTTCCGATTGATTGCCTAACACTTCAACAATTGCGGCTCGTAATAATGGATTATGGAGCTCAATTGTCACTAGATCATCTGGACTCTTTACCATTAACTCAACGCTAATCTTCACAAAACCCAATTTCTTGCGATTAGAAATGTAGTTAGTGACAATTTCGGGTTCGAAACCATAGTAGGCATACTCACCCGTTGGTGGGGTTGCTGCTGCAGGTGCAGCTTCTTTTTCATCGGCCGCATAAACACTGAAAACACTTGTAAACAGGATAAGACAGACTGAGAGTAATTTTTTCATAGCGACTTACGGCTCCCTAAAACAATAATGGTAATGGAAGAAACTTCCCAATCTATATAGCCAAACAACCTGAAGATGCAGTATCCGTATCTGGAAGTAGCTTGGGTATATATGCTCGCGTCGCGACATGCTAGACTGCCGACGTTTGTTTATATTGTAACGAGTATTTAATGAATGTGACTAGCTTAAGCTTTCCCTATGGTGAATCTATTCAGTGGTTTTCAGCCGATCTAGCCGACAAACTCCCCAAATCGCCCTTGAAAGAATGGTTGCTTGCCACTGGCAGCCTAACGCAAAAACTCAAAACTTGCTGCGCTCAATTTGAAGTAAAGGTACTAGGCGAAGGACTGCATGCTCCCTTAGAGGGCGAATATCCCCAGCAAGGTGCTGTATGGATCCGTGAAGTCTTGCTTTGCCTCGACTCGATACCTTGGGTATTTGCCAGAACCTTGATCCCTGAAAAATTAATGGCCGAGCGCAAAATGGATTTCCTTAGTTTGGGTACTCGCCCCTTAGGTGAATTACTGTTTAGCCAAGATAACTTCATCCCCGGTAGAATCGAAGTTGCCAGTTTCGAAACCTGTAGTCGCCTTGCCCACTTAGCTGAAAGCTTAGATCAAAGTGTCGAACATGCACTCTGGGGACGCCGCCGCTATTTCCATCACGGTGAGCATGAAATGATCGTCAGCGAAATCTTTCTGCCAGCGGCCGAGCAAGCTATCCGTCAGTTGTAAACTTTAGACTTCATCCAAAGCTTAGTCAGAATTTAGCCTCAAGACAGATAAAAAATGCCTCTAGATCAGAGGCATTTTTGTTCGGGTTTCAAACAATCAACTTAGTGGACATTTAACTTAGTGCACATTTAACTGGCGGCGCCAAGTCAATAAGCTAAGGAAGGCAAGGCTTAACCAACCTAAGCTGCCGCCACCTGAACTCTCACTAGCCGGCGGAGTTACTGGAGGCGTAACAGGTGCAACAACCGTTACCGTCGAACTGCTAATCGCCTTAGTATTTTGCGCATCTGTCACTGTAAGCTTCACAGTATAAGTGCCCGCCTTCGCATAGGTATGGGTTGGCGCCGTGACAGTGCTTGTCGTGCCATCACCAAAATCCCAAGCGTAGGTTAATACTCCCATACCGCCATCAATATTACTGGTGAAGCTTACTGCTAATTGGTTGACAGTATTAGTAAAACTGACAGTTAACGGCGCTATAGCATCAGAGTTCGCATTCGCAAGACGAATAACCGCAGTATCATTATTGCTGGCTTGAGATAGTACCTGCATTGTCAACCCTAGCTGCTGCAACACCATACCTGACTGTGGCTGTAGTGGCGCGCTGTAATCTAAACTGTCATCGAACAGGCTGACAGCATCGCGATGATTGTCCTCCAAATAGAAGGTTTGATTTACTGTACTAAAGGCCGCATCACGAATTTGTACGTCGGTAGAGCGAGTGCCAATCATATTCTGGTCAGCATCAATCACGCCAATCAAGCCATGGCCAGCGTGGTCTGAAACGTTATTGTCACTGTAGCTAAAATTTTCTAACCAGAGTAAAACTCCGGGATCAAAGCTTTTTGCTTTCAAACCCGCATCGACACCATTATGGCTACGTAGCTGGATAATATAACGAGACTGAGATTTGGGATCCGGACGAGAATCCTTAATCCGGCTATAGCCGTAAAACGTCATTTTATCCGCGACTTCAGCGTTATCACTATATAACTCAGTGGTATTTTGTTTAACGCTGATGTTATCAATAGCGATCCCTGACTCAGAGGTATAATCATCGGTGACATAGTTGATTTCGACAGCAACAGATTTTCCAGAATATGCTGATAAATCATATTCTAATGTTACCCAAGCATCACGACCTTCCGCCAGAGCAAGCGCAGACGATTCACCAGTGATGATATGACGAGCACTATTCATTGCATTGTTCGACTTAGTGTAATTACCCGCAATGGCCACACCATCCACTTTCACCTGCATGTAGTCATAGTTAGGCTCAATACTCCAACTAGCCTTCATACTCAGAATCAGTTTATCTGTGGTTACGGCAGGTAAATTAACATTAAAATTCATGCTGTTATTCAGCATATTTCCTTGGCCAGAATAGTACTGATAACTGCCCTGATAAGGTGTTTTAAAAGGAATTAACACAAGAGGGAGCGGAATAGAGATCTGATTAACCGCCTGATGATTAACCGCCTCATTCAACGTCACTTCCATGCCTGATTTGGGAATGCTATCTAAGGAAATTTCACGTTCATTTAACCACTTACCTTTGTATCTTTTCTGTAGATAAGATCGAGCATAAGGACTAAAACCACTCGGCTGAGCGCCAGGAATAGCACCAGCCCAACTACCACCAGACATCAAAGACCATAGCCCCACAGGTGAGCCGTCTTTCTTATCATTTTCAGAGGTATCGTACTCATCAGGCAGACCTAGATCATGGCCAAACTCGTGGGTACACACGCCCGTTGCCGCATCGATAGGCTGGATTGTATAACCGAATACTTTTTTGTTCGTACCAGGAAGCGCATAACCATTGGTTGCTTGGTCGACATAATATCGATGCGACCATATCGCACTCGATCCTAGTTTTCCGCCGCCGACCTCTTCGCCTACGCTAGAGTGGAAAATCATCACATGGTCGATAATGCCATCGGGCTCATCGTAATTACCGTTATTGTTCAAATCATTTTGGTCTTCAACATCATAACTCGCCAACTCAGCTGCAGACATATTTGCAACAGCTTGAGATACGGCTTCTTTTACCAATTGTTCGACCTGTGAATCACTACGGGTATCTGGATCATTAACACCATAGTATTCGGCATTTTGCGAGGCGGTATACCAGCCCTTCACATCCCCAGTAAAGGAGAAGGTTTGCCCAGAAACCGCTTGATAATATTGATACCCCGAATCTAACGTCTGCCCCTGTGGACCTTTGAAGCCCGTAGGCGAAAAGAGTAATTCCTTGTAGTGGGACGCAGGATAACTCGGGTAATACATATCTGTATCCCCCGCTTTTAAGCCATTGTTATCATGTTTTAGATCAGCAAAATCCACTAATACCGTGAGCACTTTAACGGTTTTCTTTACATCCGCATCGGCCTGTAAACGCTGTGCGGGTGAGCGCATCATTTGCGATGATTTAGCTCTTTGTAGACGCGCATGTTCAGCTTCAACTTCGATGCGCGGCGCTTTAGGTTGTGCCAAAGTGGCGCGATGAATATAAGCTTCTATCGCCTCCTGCTTTACGCTATCACTGGCATCGGCGGCCACTTCGCCACGCTTAATCAACCAATATAAAATTCGATCTTTATTAATCACACCCGCATCTGCAGGCGTATGATTCGGAGCCGCAATACTCGCGCCGCTAATCAATGCCAACATCAGTCCAAACGCTGTTACGCCTTTTGTACTTCGCATTTTTAACATCCTTCTATAACAGCCAACGCCGTTTACGCTATTCAATTTATTGAGACTAGTGTCTCTTTGCATTAAGACAAATTACCTTTAATGAGTAACCTACTCAGGGTTTATCCGTCTTCAAGTGATAGAGACAGAGTTTTCGACATTAGCAGTACTGCACCTCAGTAACAACTTGATACACCTGTTCGCAGGTAAGATTTGCACTTTTGTCAGCAAATATTCAGCAAACCTCTGTGCTGACTCAATTCCAAGCCAAATCTCAGCCATAAAAAAACCGCATTAGCAACGTTAATACGGTTTCGTTTTGATCAAACTAGATAAAGTTAGCCAGCGGTTTTCAGATAGTTTGAAATACCGTCGAGGAACATTTGCACTGAGATCATGACCAGCACCATACCCATCAAACGCTCGACCGCTGTGAGCCCCTTTTCCCCCAGCACACGGGTGAAAAGTTTATAAAACATTAAGATCACCGCACTCGCCCCCCAAGCTGACACTAACGCTATGGTCCAATCGCCCATACGTGAGCTATCGGTATGCGCCAGTAAAATCAAGGCTGCAAGAATCGATGGGCCAGCCATCAAGGGAATAGCCATAGGCACGATAAAAGGCTCTTCTCCCGCGGCTAATCCAACGACACCACCGGGTTGGGGGAAGATCATCTTAATCGCGATCAAAAACAGAATAATACCGCCTGCAATACTCACAGATTCGGAACGAAGATTTAAGAAACTTAAAATGGCTTCACCCGCATAAAGAAAAGACAGCATGATCACTAAGGCGAAAAGTAACTCTCGGATCAGTACCTTACGACGTTTCTTGGGATCGATATGTCGCAGAATCGATGCGAAAATCGGCAAATTACCCAAAGGGTCCATGATCAGAAACAACATTACCGCAGCAGAAAATATATCCATTTAACGTATCAACACCCAAGCCAACATAGGCCCATATTATATACCCAAACAACCTGAAGATGCAGGATTCAGCGGGAATGTAACGCACTTTAGGCAAGGCGGTTATTTGCGGACCTAGTGGGCTAAGTTAAAAATAACCAACACGGCATAAAGTACGTTACAACCCGCCGGAACGGAGCGCCTAGGGAGCTCCACTTCCGTGTTGCAACAATTCAAAAGGTGGCAGACATTCTGTCATTGATGCGCCTTGAATTGAAGCACCCTAGGCGCTCTGAAACTCGTATCTTCAGGTAGCTTGGGTATAGTACCTTTTCTCGAGTTAGATCTGAAAATTTCTCCGCAGAATGGCCAAAGTGAATAAAATTCTCCCCTTCAAAACACAGTATAAAATGTCAGTTGAGTAAATTGCCTGCAAGTCACTGCTCACTTTGCTTTACAGCTGGTATACTATGGCGTTTTTTCAGCAAATTTTCCGTGGAATCCATGCTCTATCTTCTTGCTAGCTGTATCGCACTCTTAATTGGCCCTCTGTTTTATCGCTACTTCTCATCGAGTAGTGGCTTACAAAAGGGGCTCGATGGTTTTATATTCGTCTCATTAGGCGGATTAGTGCTGATCCACATCTTGCCAGAATTACTCGAGCATGGTGGCATGCTTGCGATCGTCTTTGTACTCCTCGGCATCTGGGGGCCTACCGCCAGCGAACGCCTATTTCACCGTTATTCAGAAGTCACCCATAATTTTACGCTTTTCTTGGGTATTGGTGGCTTATTACTGCATACCATCACCGATGGCACCGCTATGGTTTTGGCGCAGCAAGACGATAACTCCATTCTGCTAGCTCTTGGTGTCATACTCCACCAATTACCCGTCGGTTTTGCAGTATGGTGGATACTTAAACCCCATCTTGGAACACGTTGGACACTTATGATCTTTGCAGCCCAGATGCTATTTACAGGCATAGGCTATTTCGCCGGTGAGCAACTACTTCCTTATTTAAATATCGATGACACTGTCTACTTACAAGCCTTTATTACTGGCACAATTCTGCATGTGGTACTACATCAACCCCATGGTCAGCATGAAAGTGATACGCAAGGCAAATATGAATACCAAGCTGGCATAGGTAGTTTGCTCGGCATCGGTTTACTCGTGATGTTGCTATTAATGGATTCAGGCGGCCACGAACATGCCCACCATGATCACAGCACAGAGCAATTAATGACTTGGCTATTAAAGCTCGCACCCGTGTTGCTGCTAAGCTATGGTGCGGCTGCGCTGCGCTTTAAATTAGGTTTGACGCCGCAGGATAGCAGTTTAGCCCGTCGCTGGTTCCAACGCTTAGCTGGGCCTGAAGCCTTAGTGATCACAGCTCTACTTCTCGGTCCTTGGTTAGCGTTATTCCAATTGCTTGTAGTGTTTATTCTGAGTGCATATTTAAGCCATGCTAACGTCACCATTACCGATCCACACACTAAATTACCCAGCAGTTCACTGCGTTTCGGCTTTGCTCATTTAGTCGATCGCAGCGCACCTTGGATTTTACTCAGCCTAGTATTAGTGAATTTAATTGGCCACCCTTCAATGCCCTTAAGCAATCCATTGCTACAGGTTGTTGTGCTATTGCTTGTATTTTTACCTATGCGTTTCTGCAACTTAGGCGCCGCCGTACTCGCTCTTGCACTGGCTTATAGTGGCTGGAATCCTATCGCGATTATGATGCCGCTGATTGCTGCACCTGTGCTCAACATAGCTCAGCTTAAGTTAATGACATGGACGCAAAGGGCGATATTACTGAGTATTATTGCGCTGAGCTTAGCCGCAGCATTACGCTTGCCACTATGGTTCTCCTTATTTACCTTGCCTGAAGTCGTGAACTTAATTGCTCTACTGATCCTCTCAGGGTTGTTTGCCGCCAGCTTACTGCGCTTAGGTCCACGTAAATTTTTACGCCGCTTAATGCTCAGCAAACCGGTAGTTCATGCGCATAGTCACGCCCATAGCCATTCCCACGAGAATACACATACTCACGAATCTAGCGCTTCGCACACAGACGAGCAGAAACCTGTTGTGACACCTAGTGCCGATAAACATGCACATGAACACGCAAAAACAGATAAGCACTCGCACCACTAACGCTGTTCATTTGTGAGCAGACAGGCTAAGTTAATCTACCTTTGGATTAATTTAGCCTGCTATGTGCATACTCTTTGTCGCCATTAATGCCCATCCTAAGTATCCCTTAATCATCTGTGCCAACCGCGATGAGTTTCATCATAGACCAACTGCGCCAGCGCATTTTTGGCCGCCGGAAGAAAACATACTCGCGGGTAAAGATCTGCAGGCCGGTGGCACTTGGTTTGGCATCAATAAACAAGGACAAATCGCTGGCGTAACCAATCTGCGCGTTCCGCAAAAGAACCCTGAAGCCATGCGTAGTCGTGGCGAGCTAATTACTATGACGCTCAACTCAGGGTCGCTCGTGTGCCCTAATTGGCTTGTTGAACATAGCGACAATTATCAGCCGTTCAATCTCATCTTCGGCCAAGGTACTGACTTATATTGTTTTAACAGTATCAATAAAGACACAGTAAAACTTGCCGATGGATTTCATGCCATTAGCAATGGTGCACTCGATGATATTTGGCCGAAAATGGCGAAGGGACAGCAGGCGTTAGAAGCGGCAATCAGCCAGTCCAGCAGTATAGAAGTGCAAGTACTGTTACAACTAATGAAAGACGATTCCCAGCCGCAAGATAATGAGCTGCCTAATACGGGAGTAGGGATCGAGTGGGAGCGGCGTTTAGCTGCGATTTATATTCGTCACCCCGACTATGGCACCCGCTCCACCAGCATTCTGCTTGAAGATGCTGAGGGCGGTATGCATTTCACCGAAGTGAGATACGATGGCAAAGGTAGACAGCTTGGACAGCAGGATTTCCATTTAACTCTGCCTGCCGAGCCGCCCACCAAACCAGACTGTTTATTATCGCAAATCTAATTTGAACTGCAGTGCAACACTGAGTGCAAAGGACACGGTTTAATCTGAACTGTGGTCCATGGTGATCACCCAACGATCGTCGATTTTTTCAATCAACAGAGTAAACACACCCGTTGGGGCATCTTTTATCCGCCGTAAATCCCAGCGCCCAACAACCATAGCGGCGTAATTACTGAGCATTTTGATTTCTTTGATAGTGAACTTCAGTTCACCAAGCGCTTCTTTATTTGGATAATTTTTCTTATAGGCAGCGAGAGTTTCTTCCCAGCCAAAACGAAACTTACCATTAGAGACAAAACGCAGTTGATCACTCTTCCAATAGCCTTGCATATAAGCATCGAGATCGCCGCGATTCCAAGCGTCTTCTTGGCCTTTAAGCATCTGCGTAATTTCATCCGTCGGCACAGCATTAACATGACAAGTCAGCAGGAGTAACAGTGCCGCAAAAACACGCTGCCAGATAACCTTGTTTAATCGTCCATTTTTCAACATAGTATCGTTCCCCCACAATCAATCAGGTTAAACTGTACTATAACGAATTAAGTACAGACTATCTTGTTTAAGCCAGTTTAAAATCTAAAAAAGCTGATGATATTATTAATTTTTCGACTCTGGGCACCGAACTATGTTTACACCACTTTGCCGTTGGCTACTTAAAACTTCAGGCTGGCAGATAGAAGGCCAACTGCCCGACTGTGCTAAATACATCATCATAGTTGCACCGCACACTAGTAACTGGGACTTCATTGTCGGCATTTTAGCCCGTGGCGCCCTAGGTATCCGCATTCACTTTCTCGGCAAACACCAACTCTTTATCCCGCCTTGGGGCTGGTTTTTCCGCGCCATTGGCGGCAGTCCGGTGGATCGGCGCAAGAACAACAACTTAGTCGATGCCGCCGTGCAGCTGTTTGAGTCAAAATCCGATTACAAGTTAGCGCTAGCGCCAGAAGGCACCCGCGGCCCAGTGACGCGCTGGAAGTGCGGCTTTTATCATATCGCCAGCAAGGCCCAAGTACCCATTACACCCGTTGGCTTAGATTTTAGCCGCCGCACTGTCGTTATCCGCACACCACTGCAACCCAGTGACGATATCGTGACCGACATGCAAGAGATTTTGAGCTTCTATCGCACCATTAAAGGCCGTCATCCCAAGGTGATCCCTGATTTTATAGCGAGTGCTAAACATTAACATTTATTCCATTTAGAGCAGCAAATATGCAACCCGAAACTTGGTTACTCTATCTCTTCGCCATTGTATTGATTGGGATTTCACCCGGTCCTATCGCTATGTTGTCTATGTCCCATGGGATCCACTTCGGCAAGATGCGTAGCATAGCGACTGGTCTTGGCAGTGTTAGCGCCGCTTTAATCTTAATGATGGCGTCAGCGGCAGGACTTGGGGCGATTATTAGCGCCTCAGAATACGGTTTTACCCTGCTCAAATGGTGCGGCGCGGCCTATTTAGTATTTTTAGGTATTAAGCTGTTATTGACGAAAAACCAGGGTCAAGCCCTTGAAGTTAGCCCGTCAGAGGGCAAAGGTACGCCTGCGCAGCTTTATAAGCAGGCGTTTCTAGTGGGGATCAGTAATCCGAAGGATTTACTGTTTTTTGCCGCCTTGTTTCCGCAATTTATCAATCTTGCCGCGCCGCAATTACCGCAACTGACCATTCTTGCAGTCACTTGGGCCGTGGTGGATTTTAGCTTTGTGATGATTTATGCCTGCATGGCCAATGTACTTGCGCCCAGCCTAAAGGCGAGCAACAAGCTGCATTGGTTTGACAGAACCAGCGGCGGTGTATTTATCACCTTAGCCGCGATTCTTGTCTCTCGAAACTAAATCGATAATCATCGACAGCCATCAAACTAGTCGACCTTAACTGACTTTAAACTGCGAATATCATTGCCGGTGGGCGCTTGGAACGCCTGCAGACCAAACTCAGGTAATACAGCAAACACATGGTCGAAAATATCCGCTTGTATCGCCTCATAAAACGCCCAGCGAGTATCATTGGTGAAGATATAAATCTCAATCGGTAACCCTTCAGTGGTCGGCGCTAATTGGCGTACCATTAAGGTCATTTCCTTGTGGACTTTATCATGACGCTGTAAATATTCCTGCAGATAAGCGCGGAAAGTGCCGACGTTAGTCAAATGGCGGCCGTTCACTTTCATATCAAGGTCAGAGACTCTGGCATTCGACTCACGAATTTCATTTATTTTTGCGGGGAAATATTCTTTTAAGCAATTGATCTTACTGAGACGTTCGCGCTCTTCCTCGGTCAAAAACTTTATACTGTTGATATCGATATTGATCGCGCGTTTGATCCTGCGACCGCCCGACTCAGACATACCCCGCCAGTTGCGAAACGCATCCGACACTAAGGCATAAGCAGGGATCATAGTGATGGTTTTGTCCCAGTTACGCACTTTCACTGTGGTCAGCGAGACTTCTTCTACCGCACCGTCGGCGCCGTATTTGTCCATCTGGATCCAGTCGCCTTTACTCACCATACGGTTAGCCGCTAACTGAATGCCCGCCACAAAACCTAAGATAGTGTCGCGGAACACTAACATCACAAAACCCGTTGCCACACCTAAGCCGCTGAGGAAGTACACAGGTGATTGATCGGCCAAGATTGAGATAGAAACGATAATCCCAACAAAGAATAAAAATAGCTTAGTTAACTGTACGAAACTCTTAACAGGCAAGCGCCGACTCACCAGATTCACATCTGAAATTTCATCAACCGCATCCATACCTGCATACATAGCGCGGATAATCAGCACCACTAACCAAATACTCAGTAATCGGTCGACTAGCCCGCTTAACAGTGGATGCTCAGTCAGCGCGATTGGCACCAATAGATTAAGTACGATAGCGGGCACAAGCATGGCCAGCTTTTCAAGTACCTTATAACGCATGAATACATCGTCCCACGTCGCCTTAGAGCGCAGGATTACCATATTCACCGCACGAATTACCACGCGTCGGACAATAAAATAAGCGATGCTCGCTAACAGTAAGCAAGCAATGACCATAACTGTGGTCGATATTCCATCAGAGGGTTGGCTATCAATCCCAAAGCCCGCTAACCATGCCGAAATTTCGAGCCTTATTTCCTGATCCACAATTTCACTCCAACGTAGGCGCTAGCGCAACAAACCCATACAAAGGTAACTGCCGAGTTGACCTCGGTTAAATATCACCCTAGAAAACACTCAAATCAAAACACAAAATATTTACAAATACTTATTTTAAAAGAGATTTTAGCATTTTGAATTGACCCCGCACACAGGAAAATGAACAATATTTCCCCTATCCCTAAGGAAACCATCCCATGTGTCGTCATTCATATACGCTAGCCTGTCTTAGCATTGGACTCCTGAGCCTATGCCAACCGCTTCAAGCGGCCGAATATAGCACTTCTAAGCAATTAGTTAGGCCAGATAAATCAGACGAAACTGCCAATGCACCTTATATCGCCCTTATGCTCGATTATATTCCCGCCACAGATAATCTCTATGGCATTACAATCGCCCCCTATCATTTCGATAATAATTACCAACAATGGGGTTATTACCTAGGCTATGCCCGCAGTCGTGAAACCGATATTATCGTGCCAGAACCCGCGCAGTCCTATCGCCAAGAAAGCCTCTTCCGCTTAGGTTTAAGCTACAGCTTAACGGCAGATTTAAGCTTTTATGCCGGCGGCAGTGGCTATATCAGCACAGTGTCTTACACGAATAACATTTCACCCAAAATTGTCGATGGCAAACCCACATGGGAAGAAGATAAAACAACCCGTTGGGGCGCAGAAGCTGGGCTAAGATATCGAATCACTGAGCACTTCATACTGAGTGCCGGTTATAACTCCAGCACAGAATCCACTATTTTAAGCATAGGTTACGCGGGCTAAGCTCCTAGCGATTGGGCTTGAGCTATTTATTGCGTTAGCTCGGCTCGCGCCTTAGCAAGATCAGCCTCGACTTCGGCGACTTTATTGCGTTTCTTGTTGATTTTATCCATAGAACGACCTTCTTCTATGGCTTTGGCCAATTCGTTTTGGCGCTCAGTGAGTTTTTCCTCTAAGGCCTCAACTTTAGCGACTCGCTCAGCGTATAAGCTATCATCGTCGCAATGGGTTGAAACTTCGTCATAGGCCTTTTCAAGTCCCGCGACTTTATGCTTATTACCTGCCGCTTTTGCTTGGGCAAGTTCGGCACTAATAGCATCTAATTTCGCCGCGCAACCCACTTTCGGTGCTTCAGCAGCCAAAGTGACAGTGCTAAATGCCAATCCAATCACTAAGCCATAAATTCCATGTTTCATCTGCATCTTAATCTCCTGTTACTTTATTCATTGAGCATACCGCTCATGTACACCTATCTAATAGTGCCACAGTCAGCTAGCTCAATCTGTACTAGCGTTAAAATCTCGCCATTAATCCACTTTATTCATCAAAACACGACTTAGACAGTGACTAACATGCGGCAAATTGTTTATGTTAGGGCAGAATATTGACTCAGACGGATATCGGAGCCAGAAAATTAATGCACACTTCATTACGCCTTAGCGCACTTAGCTCATTTTTATTGCTAACATCATCGGTTATGGCGGCCGACGTAGCCAATATCACCCTAGAAAATGGCGCCCAAGTCAGACTCAAAGACGACTTTACTTGGGAATACGTGATCACTGAAACCAAAGCCGCGCCCAATGCCTTAGCCGCTGCAGCCGTAGCAAGTGCATCGAGCAATGTTGCCAGTGTCCCAAGTGCCGCAGTTACCACTCAAACTGTTGCTGCGCCAGTCACCACATTGACCGCCACTGCGATTACCCAACCTGAGCTATTAGGCTCAACGGCAAAAGATGGGATCAAAGTCAGCTTTGCTGAAGGTCAATGGAAAGGCGACAAACTCGGACTCAGCTTCGATCTCGCCAGCACCAGCAATGAACACGTTACCTTAGTTGAAGTTGAAGCTAGCTTCTTCGCCGATAATGGTACTTTGCTCAAAACCGAAAAACTCGAAGTGTGGGAAGCCATTTTCCGCATGCCTGAGACCTATCTACGCAAAGGCGAACAGCGTAAAAGCAGCGTCATTTGGGTCGAAGGCATAGATAAATCCCAATGGCAGAAGCAGCTCATTAACCTCAAAATAACCGAAATTAACTCACGCTAACAGGCAAAGAAGTAAGGGATTGCGAACCCGTTTTCAATCCCTTATCAACACTTTTATCAAATGTTATTGCTTTGTAGAGCCTGTGTTCGAGTAGAATGACAACACTTACTCTCCCTTTATTTTGAGCCCACGAGCAAGATGCATAATCTGATATCCAATCCAGCATTGTACCTTGTTGCTACGCTCTGTAGTGTCAGCCCCTTGTGTTATGCCGACACAGTTTTTTTGCTCAATGGCGATAAAATTAGCGGTGAAATTAAAGAGTTTAACGATCAAAATCTCATCATCAACACCAGTTATACCCCTAAAATTACCATTCAACGCAGTGCCATTCTCAGCCTCGAAGTCACAGATACTAGACCTTGGAGTGTCAGTCGTTCCATACAGGACATAAGTATTCAAGCCTCTAATGAACATGGCATGGTATTAATTAATAACCAGCACACTCCCGTGAGTGAGTTGAGATTCTCGCAGCACTATGCAAACTCAGATTGGAATTTTAACGGTAGTGTAGAAACCACACTTGATGTCACCAAAAACAAGAAAAATAGTCAGAAGCTACATATCAAAGGCGATATCACAGCGGAAACCTTGCAATGGCGACATAATATCAAGACCGAAGTACGCTACGAAACCGAAGATGACGTGACTAAGCGCAACACCCTCGAAGGACATTATTCATTAGACTATCTGCTCAATGAGCATTGGCTGTTACGTCAGGAAGATTTTTATGAAGAAGATAAACTCGGCATCGATAGCCATAGTTATTATGCGGGACTCGGTCCTGGTTATCGCTTTTGGGGTGCTGGGCGCGATAAATTAGACTTCGTCGTAACCTACAACCATTTTTGGCTTGAACAACAGTCCTTTAAACTAGAACTAAATGCTTGGGCGGCCTCACTTAACTATAAACAATATTGGTTTGGTGGCATTTTAGAGTCCTATGCCGATCTGCAAATTGCCTTCCCAGATATGCCTTCGATTGATTACATCTCAAACTCAACAGTAGGACTTAAATATCTGCTAACTCAGCGGATTTATTTGTCATTTAAATATGACTTCAATGACACTAAAACAGTGATAGGCAATACGAGAGATACCAGCTACACCTTAGGATTAGGGGTTAACTTCTAATCCTCACTCCCGATACGCTAACCTGTGTGCCATAGGATGCTCATCATTCAATTGCAGTAAATCCCATAAGTTACCGTAGAGATCTTTAAACACAGCGACTGTGCCATAGTCTTGTTCTTGCGGCTTGCGCGCAAACTCCACGCCATCGGCGACCATACGTTGACAATCCCGCCAAAAACCACTGGTATTCAAGAATTTAAACAGGGGGATATTCAAATAATTTGAGGGTCTAGCTAGCTTATCGATCAACGGTTTCCTCGCATTATATCAGCCCCTCGATTGAGGGGCTTTCTATCATGGATTAGAGACTTCCAGCATTATACAGCGGCGCCCAAGCGCACATTGTACGATTGTTACTTACATCAAACAGATTGAAACGACTACAGTTATTGTCATAGTTGTAACTACCAATGTTGATTCTATATCCCCCTGTGTCAGGATTGTTGTCACCCCTAAATAATCATTATGTTTAAAGACAGGGTGCGGCAAAAGAGAACGATATGGCTCGGTATTCACCAGAACGTAAAGAGGCGATCCTTAAAAAATTATTACCTCCTCACAACTTAACGGTCGCAGAGGTCGCTCGGGAAGAAGGCATCGCGGTGCAAACCTTGTATCATTGGCGAGATATTGCCAGAAAAGAAGGTCGCCCCGTGCCAGGTAAAACATTAAC
>NZ_JAKKRK010000059.1:0-28732 GCF_025654545.1 Shewanella sp. SM20
AAGCAAATGCCTTGTTCTTACCAAACAACACGTTAGTTATTTGCTAGGAACCMAAATGTGGTATCCCCTAGGGGATTCGAACCCCTGTTACCGCCGTGAAAGGGCGGTGTCCTAGGCCTCTAGACGAAGGGGACCCGGACTTATGTTTTAACTCGTAACCGAGCTTTGTAACACATTCACTTCAATAGGCTAGGAAGTAAATGCTTTGTTCTTACCAAACAACACGTTAGTTATTTGCTAGGAACCAAAATGTGGTATCCCCTAGGGGATTCGAACCCCTGTTACCGCCGTGAAAGGGCGGTGTCCTAGGCCTCTAGACGAAGGGGACCCGGACATATTAATTTGAACTTAACGTTCCCGTTTAACATCTACGGTCTCATAGGCACTCTTCTAAGTAGCGAAGTGTGCATTGGGTGTATTAATTTAAACTTTCGTTTCTGCTTAATAAGGCAGTAAATTGGTGGAGCTACACGGGATCGAACCGTGGACCTCTTGCATGCCATGCAAGCGCTCTCCCAGCTGAGCTATAGCCCCAAATTTTTGTCAACACAGCTAACTTTAGCAGTATATGTATCAGCAGAAATTTAGACTTTGTTCTTACCAAACAACACGTTAGTTATTTGCTAGGAACCAATATTTGGTATCCCCTAGGGGATTCGAACCCCTGTTACCGCCGTGAAAGGGCGGTGTCCTAGGCCTCTAGACGAAGGGGACCCCGGACATATTAATTTGAACTTTTCGCTAGAAAAGGTTCCCGTTTAACATCTACGGTAAGTTTGGTGGAGCTACACGGGATCGAACCGTGGACCTCTTGCATGCCATGCAAGCGCTCTCCCAGCTGAGCTATAACCCCAAACCTATCGAACTACATTTAAGTGCACTGCAAGCATTTGCTCGACTGTGTCTCAACTGCGTGGCGCATTCTATGCAGCGCACCTAAAAGTGTCAACTCGTTTTTTTAGGAATTTATTCTATCTGCTACAAATTCAATCGCTTTGGATATTCTTTGCTCAGAACGGCTTCTTCCAATTAAAAATAGTGTGATATCTAAGCCTGGAGACTGCCCTGCCCCTGTTACTGCAACACGTAAAGGCATACCGACCTTACCCATACCCACATCTAATTCAGTCGCAGTATCTTCAATTGCCTGATGAATAGCTTCAGCTGTCCACTCAGTTAATGCTGATAATTTCTGTTGCACCAGTTGCAATGGCTCTAACGCAACACCGCGTAAATGCTTTTTCGCCTGTGCTTCATCAAACTCAGCAAAATCTTCATAGAAATAGCGGCTAGATGCGGCTAACTCTTTTAGAGTCTTAGCGCGCTCAGCTAATGCAGTGACCACTTCAGCTAATGCTGGGCCATTTGACAGATCAATTTTTTGATCGTCCATGTGCCATTGTAAGTGTGTTGCCACATATTCTGGATCTAGGCTCTTTATATAGTGTTGGTTCAACCACACCAGTTTATCGGTATTAAAAGCTGAAGCGGCTTTGTTGATGTCACTCAACTTAAAGAATTGCTTCATTTCTTCTAATGAGAAAATCTCTTGGTCGCCATGTGACCAACCTAAACGCACTAAATAGTTCAGCAGTGCTTCTGGTAAATAGCCATCGTCACGGTACTGCATTACGCTAACAGCGCCATGGCGCTTAGACAACTTAGCGCCGTCATCACCTAGAATCATAGATACGTGTGCATATTCTGGGATCGGCGCCCCTAATGCTTTAAGAATGTTGATTTGACGCGGGGTATTGTTGATATGATCTTCACCACGCACCACACAAGTGATCCCCATATCCCAATCATCAACCACCACACAGAAGTTATAGGTTGGTACGCCGTCGGTACGGGCGATGATCAAGTCATCTAATGCATCGTTAGAAAATTCAATCCGACCACGAACATGGTCATCAAATACCACTGAACCACCGATTGGATTTTTAAAACGCACCACAAATGGTTCATCAGTCTCGCGAGCGGGTAAGTCGCGACAGCAACCATCATACTTTTGTGCTTCACCGTTAGCGGCCTGTGATTCTCTTAGGGCATCGATTCGCTCACGTGAACAGTAACATTTATACGCTGTGCCCTTTTCTAACATTTGAGCAATGATTTCGTTATAACGGTCAAAACGCTTAGTTTGGTAATATGGGCCCTCGTCCCATGTCAAACCTAGCCAGTTCATGCCTTCTAAAATCGCATCGCAAGCGGCTTGAGTCGAACGCTCAATATCAGTGTCTTCAATACGTAATACAAACTCACCGTTATTTGCACGGGCTTGTAACCAAGAATAAAGTGCCGTACGGGCACCACCAACATGCAAGAAACCGGTAGGACTAGGGGCAAAACGCGTCTTAGTTGTCATAATGGGACACTAACCTATATAAAGTCGTCTAGATAAAGACAATCACGATAAAAAAGTGGGCTTATTCTAACAGTCAAAGCAGGCGCTGCAAATGGGACAAGCTTCACAGTATCACTTATCTGGTTAAATCGTGTCGCGAATCCCTCCCTTTTATAGGGAAGCCAATATAAAGCGATATATAAAGGTGGCACTATTGCTATCACCACCATTGATTAATGCTAACACTTGAGATGTTTTTTCAGGCTTTATATTCCAACCCTAAATCTCTACACCTATATTCCTTCGACTATAAATATCTGCGCCATCGAACACGCGCATCTATACACTATCAATGCACTCATGCTGTTAGTGCGCTAATTTTTATAAATCACTCACTTCCTCAGCACTTTTACCACAAAAAAGTCAGGTGAATGGGATGAGTTCAACTCGTATTTAATCGCGAGCGTCCGAATTACGTACCATTGACTGGCGAATTAAATAACACTTTGATCGGCGGCGTGATTAGCATTAAGCCAATGTGGACAAAAATAGCGCGACCAATGCTTTTTTCACTAAAAAGCGTTGACACTAGATCGAACCTCCCTATAATACGGCTCCACACAGCGAGGTCGATTAGCTCAGCTGGGAGAGCACCTCCCTTACAAGGAGGGGGTCACTGGTTCGAGCCCAGTATCGACCACCATATTTCCTACAAAGAAATTATGGCATACAAAATGTTATATCCCAGGTCGCTTAGCTCAGCTGGGAGAGCACCTCCCTTACAAGGAGGGGGTCACTGGTTCGAGCCCAGTAGCGACCACCATATAACTTAATGTATTAATGTGTAAAAGTCATTCCCAGGTCGCTTAGCTCAGCTGGGAGAGCACCTCCCTTACAAGGAGGGGGTCACTGGTTCGAGCCCAGTAGCGACCACCATTATTTAGTGAAAAATGACTTAAAAATTGTGTAGTTTAAGAATGCCCAGGTCGCTTAGCTCAGCTGGGAGAGCACCTCCCTTACAAGGAGGGGGTCACTGGTTCGAGCCCAGTAGCGACCACCACATTCTGCAATGCACATGTTATATCCCAGGTCGCTTAGCTCAGCTGGGAGAGCACCTCCCTTACAAGGAGGGGGTCACTGGTTCGAGCCCAGTAGCGACCACCATATTCTGCAATACACACGTTATATCCCAGGTCGCTTAGCTCAGCTGGGAGAGCACCTCCCTTACAAGGAGGGGGTCACTGGTTCGAGCCCAGTAGCGACCACCATATATCTCCCCCAATAAACTTTACCCACGCGCTTACTCAACTATGCTTGATCTCAATCAGCGAGTGATAAGTTATGCTATTCGGCATTTTATATTTCGTTAAATACTAAGCACTATCGACACTCAGCCTGATTTCATTCTGCTTTAGCATTTTTGGAGATCAACATTATGGCCAGCGTCAGTCAATCCGCTTCTCTTGCCAATATCGCCACTTATTTAAAGCATACCCACGCCTGCGATGAGCAAACGGCTCTAAAAGAAGCGCGGGAAGTCATGCATAATCTCGTCAGCATGCGCCAAAAAGGCTTTATTACCGGTTGGTACTTTGATGAACAAGGCCATTTAGCCTTGTTACCTAGCGATGCTATCCTTAAACGTATTCTTTTAGAGGATGACTAACAGCATCAAATGAATTATGTCTTGATTGACTACGATAGCTATCGACTTAACCTCCATAGACTCCACATCTCACCTACACTTCTTCTCCTAAAGCAGCTCACCACAATATTTGTCGTTATATCGCATACTTTTACGGCTTTTTTTGATCTCAAAATAACTAAGTTTGTTTAATTTATCTGCAACGACAAGAGCCGTCAATTTGGGGCCGATCTTCACTATGGGTGGGTTTCCACCCAAACACAAAATCACTGTGAGCGAGATCTCACCCACCAAACTAAAAGTGTGACAAACATCAAATGAACTACACTTTAGTAACCAAACACTTACAGAAGCCAGTGTAAGTTGGCGTGGTATTTGCCTTTAGTAAGACAGACCTCAGGGAAATCAAGGCTGTATTCCTACTCAAACTTGGTAACAAACTAACCAAGACTGAGGACAAATCCTAACAACAGAAAAAGGAACTCAAGATGATATTGAATCAACAAACTGGATTGACCCGTCCACTCAAAACCTTAGTCAAAATGCTCGCTGTTGCCTCCGTATTTGCGACCAGTTTTAACGTATTTGCAGAACCGATTGAAATTAAGTTTTCACACGTAGTGGCAGAAAACACACCTAAAGGCCAAATGGCACTTAAATTTAAAGAACTCGTTGAACAACGTTTACCAGGTGAATACAAAGTCAGTGTATTTCCTAGCTCACAGTTATTTGGGGATAACAACGAATTAGCGGCACTGCTGTTAAACGACGTACAATTTGTCGCGCCTTCACTCTCAAAGTTTGAACGTTACACTAAACGCCTACAAGTATTCGATTTACCTTTCCTATTCAATGATATGGATGCCGTGAACCGTTTCCAACAAGGTGAAGCTGGTCAAACATTACTGAACTCCATGAGCCGTAAAGGGATTGTCGGTCTGGGTTATTTACACAATGGTATGAAACAGTTTTCATCTAACACACCACTTAACAATCCAGCAGATGCTAAAGGCTTAAAATTCCGCGTAATGGCGTCTGATGTTTTAGCGGCTCAGTTTGATGCCATCGGTGCGATGGCTATAAAGAAACCGTTCTCTGAAGTCTTTACCCTGCTGCAAACCCGCGCTATCGATGGTCAAGAAAACACTTGGTCAAATACTTATTCACAAAAGTTCTATGAAGTGCAAAGCCAAATCACTGAGAGTAATCACGGTGTTCTCGACTATATGGTCGTGACCTCTGACACTTTCTGGAAAGGTCTACCAGCTGACAAACGTAAGATCATCAAAGAAGCTTTAGACGAATCTATCGCATTAGGTAACAAGATTGCTGCTGAAAAAGACAATGAAGACAAAAAGTTAATCCTTGATTCTAAACGTTCACAGTTAGTGACCCTGTCTCCTGCTGAACGTCAAAAATGGGTTGAGGTAATGAAACCTGTTTGGGCTAAGTTTGAAGATCAAATCGGTAAAGATGTGATTGATGCTGCTGTAGCTGCAAATAAATAATAATGATAATAGCCGCTTAAGCTCAACCGAGCTTAGGCGGCCATTTCAGCGAGGGGATTATGGCTGTGATATCGCGAATATTTGGTTATTTTGAAGAAGGTGTGCTCAATTTATTGATCACTCTGATGACGCTGTTAGTGTTTTCAGAAGTCGTCGCTCGCTTCTTCTTCAACACGGGTTTTCTTTGGATCCAAGAACTTACATTAACCTTTTGCGGTTGGTTTGTGTTATTTGGTATGTCCTATGGGGTTAAAGTCGGTGCCCATATTGGTGTCGATGCGTTTGTTAAAAATTTAGCACCAAAGGCTAAAAAGATAGTATCTCTTATTACCGCCTTTGTTTGTATCGTCTATTGCGGACTCTTTTTAAAAGGCAGTTGGGATTACTTAAGCCAAATGTATCAAATCGGTTTGCCTATGGAAGACATTCATTTCCCACAATTTATATTAAAAAGCCTCGATCCAGATTTTGCTTGGAACACTTTAAAAATCGATATTGAAGATGGCGCAATACCAATTTGGTTATCTCAAAGTATTTTAATCATTGGCTTTTTTATGTTGACTTGGCGTTTCGTCGAACTCTTTATCGCCATTCTGCGTGACCAAGTCTCAGGCTTCCAATTTGCCGATGAAGCGAAAGAAAGTATGCATTTAATCGATGAGAGCGCTAAAAACGCTAAAGTAGATCCAGTCTCTGACCAAAAGGAGGCTAAATAATGGCTATTGCAACCCTATTTACCGCCCTATTCGTATGTATGTTTCTCGGTATGCCTATCGCTATCGCATTAGGTTTTTCCAGCATGCTGACGATTTTATTGTTCTCGAATGACTCCTTAGCTTCAGTTGCACTCAAGCTGTATGAGTCTTCATCAGAGCATTACACTTTACTCGCAATCCCCTTCTTTATTCTGTCATCCGCCTTCCTATCAACGGGTGGTGTTGCTAGACGGATTATCGATTTTGCCATGGACAGTATTGGACATGTCCGTGGTGGATTAGCAATGGCATCCGTTATGGCGTGTATGCTGTTTGCTGCAGTTTCTGGATCATCTCCTGCGACTGTTGCGGCAATTGGTTCTATCGTCATAGTCGGCATGGTAAAAGCAGGTTATCCCGAAAAATTTGCGGCAGGCGTGATCACGACCTCTGGCACTCTCGGGATTTTGATCCCACCTTCAATCGTCATGTTAGTGTATGCCGCAGCAACTGAAGTGTCGGCTGCAAAAATGTTTATGGCAGGCTTAATCCCAGGTTTAATGATGGGATTTATATTGATGATCGTCATTTATATCGTTGCCCGCTTTAAAAACTTGCCCTCACGTCCTTTTCCTGGCGTTAAACAACTGGGGATTTCAAGTGCCAAGGCAATGGGTGGATTAGCACTCATCTTTATCGTATTAGGCTCTATCTATGGTGGCGTCGCTAGCCCAACCGAAGCATCAGCTGTGGCTTGTGTATATGCTTACCTTATTGCGGTATTTGGCTACCGTGATATCGGGCCATTAAAAGACGTGGCATGGCGTAATCAAGGTGAAAACTTAGCCAAAGCAACTGCGCGTAACTTAGGTCATATGTTCTTAGGACTGATTAAAACGCCTATCGACAAAGACATACGTCATGTTGTGCGCGATGGTGCCAAGGTCAGTATCATGCTGCTGTTTATCATAGCTAACGCTATGCTATTTGCGCATGTATTAACCACAGAACGTATCCCTCACATTATTGCTGAGTATATTGTTAGCATGGGTTTACCCGCCTGGGGATTCCTGATCATCGTTAACTTACTGTTGCTTGCTGCCGGTAACTTTATGGAGCCATCGGCGATTGTACTCATTATGGCGCCAATTCTGTTCCCTATTGCAACGCAATTAGGCATAGATCCTATCCACTTAGGTATCATAATGGTCGTAAACATGGAGATCGGTATGCTAACGCCGCCGGTGGGACTCAATCTCTTTGTCACCGCTGGGATCACGGGGCGCAGTATTGGTTGGGTGATTCAGTCGGTTCTGCCTTGGTTACTCGTGATGCTAGCCTTCTTAGCCCTGATTACTTATGTACCACAGATTTCACTCTTCTTACCTGAATGGTTGGATTCGATGCGTGGATATTAGTCTGCAATTCAAGGTTGTGAGATTACCCCTTGATTACAGATAGATTTTAAGCGAGCCTAGTCAGGCTCGCTTTGTTTTATTATGCGCAGTATCAGTTATTGATCCCGTTGCTTTATCAGGATAACCACCATGTTGCCCATGACGCCTAAGGCCAAGAAACGCCTCTTTCTGACCGTTGTGTTACTTGCAGGCCTATTTGCAACCCTCAAACTGACCTACTGGGTGCATTTACATCAAGGTAAAATCGAGATCCAAAAGCAATCGGAGAAACAACTAAAGGAATTAGTCAGTTTTCTCGATGGTGCACTATCGCGCTACGAAAGTATTCCCCACGTGCTCTCGACTAACCCAATGCTCGCCAATGTCCTGAACGACCAGCAGAATCCTGACAAAGTCCAAGAGCTTAATTTATATCTCGAAGAAATTCAGCATGTCACCGAAGCATCCGATATCTATCTGATTGATGCCTTAGGTATCGCCATTGCCGCCAGTAACTGGCAACAAAGTTTTTCCTTTATTGGCAAGGACTACTCCTTTAGACCCTATTACACAGATGCTATCTCGGGCAATCTAGGCCGTTATTATGCAGTGGGTACCAGCTCAGATAAGCGCGGATTTTATTTCTCTTACCCTATTTATCAGCAAGGTGGTAAAGGCATACTTGGGGCCATCATAGTCAAAGTTAACATTGCCGACATAGAGCAACAAAGTACCAGTATCGCAATTGCGGGTCAGTATCAGTTCCTTATCAGTGATCCTGAAGATATCGTCTTTATTTCCAGTATCGATGAATGGCGGTTAAAATCACTAACCCCGCTTACCCAAGCCAAGCAATATGCCCTTAATGCCTCTAAACGCTATGCAGAACGTCCCATAGGAGAGTTGTTGATGAAGCCGCCCTATGAAAGTGGTAGTCAAGCTATGCTCTACCAACTGCAAACGGGTACAGACCATGAACAATACATGGACATCCACCAATCAATGGCTAAGGCAGGCTGGCGAGTACACATCTTAGCGCCAATCAAACCTTTACTGACCTCTTTGCCCGCGCTGATGTTACTGTCAGCCAGTATTTATCTTTTGCTTGCACTCAGCATCCTATTTAACGCCGAGCGCCGTCGCAATCTACACCGAATGCAACTAGCGCAAAGCCTGTTAGAACAGCGAGTTGAAGAACGGACTCAGGACTTACAGCAGGCCAACAATCAGCTCAAAGATACTCAAGATGAGCTGATCCAAGCGGCAAAACTGACAGTGATCGGCAGTTTATCCGCCAGTATTAACCATGAACTCAATCAACCACTCGCGGCACTTCGCAGCTATGCCCAAAATACCCAAACTTTTCTCGCCCGTGATATGCAAGATAAGGCACTGGATAATATCAAGATTATTATTGAACTTACCGATAGATTAGCCGATATTGTTGGGCAATTTAAAAGCTTTACCCGCAAGAGCCAAGGCGCTGATAGCGCAACCGATATTGGCCGCTGTATCAAGCAAGCCCTGACCATAGTTCAACCTGCAATTGATAAACAGGGTGTTGAACTCGATGTGCAATTACCCAACGGCAACTATCAGGTTTGGGGCGATAAGGTTAGATTACAACAAGTGTTTGTCAATATCATGAGCAACGCCATTGTTGCTATGCAACAATCGGTTAAACGCCAATTGGTTATCCGCGTGACCAGTGAAGATAAGTTTTGCATCAGTATCCAAGATTCAGGCCCGGGTGTACGTGAAAGCCAAATGGAGAAAATCTTCGAACCCTACTTTACCACCAACGAACGGCACGGACTGGGGCTAGGCTTATCGATTTCACAACGCATTATCGAATCCATGCAAGGCCAAATTAACGTTGCCAATGCCGAAGAGGGTGGCGCTATTTTCCAGATTATTTTACCTATTTACTTGCTCGAGGAACGTTAGTTTTATGAGTGTGCCCAATTCAATTCAAGATTATTCTGTTCTCATCATCGACGATGAGCCGCACATAGGCACAGTTCTCGTTCAACTATTTGAACTGGAGGGCATTAAGGCGCTCGCCACCACAGAACCCAAAGGTATCGCTAAGTTGCTGCATAAAGATTGGGCGGGAATGGTGATATCGGATGTCAACATGCCACAATTAGACGGCATCAGCTTAATGCAACAAATCCGTCTGCAAGATCCCGATCTCCCCGTCGTCCTACTCACTGGTTTTGGTGATATTGCCATGGCAGTCAATGCCTTAAAACAAGGCGCCTACGACTTTCTCGAAAAACCCTTTAATAACGAACATATACTCGATGTGGTTAAACGCGCCTTAGAAAAACGCAGTCTAACCTTAGAGAACCGCAAGCTTAAAAAGGATCTCGAAAGCCAAAGCGTACCGGGCCCTCGTATTTTGGGCAACAGTGTCGGCATCAACCGTATGCGCCACATCATAACGCAAGTGATAGATACGCCTGCGGATGTGTTAATTGAAGGCGAAACAGGTACAGGTAAAGAACTTGTCGCCCGCTATTTACACGACCACAGCAGCCGCAGCCAAGCCAACTTTGTCGCCATCAACTGTGGTGCAATCCCCGAAAACCTGATTGAAAGTGAACTCTTTGGCGCCGAAGCGGGGGCCTTTACTGGCGTCGATAAGATGCGCATTGGCAAATTTGAATATGCCAATGGTGGCACGTTATTTTTAGATGAAATTGAAAGTACACCACTGTCGCTGCAAGTAAAACTGCTGCGAGTGCTTGAAGATCGTAAGGTTGAACGTTTAGGTTCTAACAAGAGCATCAACTTAGATATTCGCGTGATAGCGGCTACAAAAGTCGATTTAAAAGGTCTGTGTGACACTGGGGAATTTCGCCAAGACTTGTTGTATCGCTTAAATCTGGTGACTGTGCCCATCCCTCCCCTGAGAGATCGCCGTGAAGATATTCCGTTACTCTTTTTACACTTTGCCCGCGTCGCATCGGCACGCTATCACAAAGCGCTTATCGCCTTAAATGCGGAGCAAAACGCGATACTTACTTCCCACGACTGGCCAGGCAATGTGCGTGAGTTACGTAATCTCGCTGAACGCTTTGTGCTGCTGGGCGGAGAAGCAGCCTTTGCCGGCACGTTAGGCAATACTCCAAGCCTGCACTCGAGTATGTCCCTGCTACAAAGGGTAGAGTTTTTTGAACGGGTACTGATTGAGGAAGCACTTAGCCACAACAAGGGCAGCATTAAGCAGACCATGGAGCAGCTAGAACTGCCCCGCAAAACCCTCTACGACAAAATGCGTAAATACGATTTAGACCGCAAACAATACATTAACTCCGAGGACTAGCTCATTTCGATGACAAGAGAGTGCGAACCCAGCTTGAGCTGGGTTCGCTACCACAGCATAAAAACGAGTTTGAATCACGTATTACGCCGACGTTTTATTACTTGAATGTATAAAATAAAGTGCGATCGCCAAACAGATCACGGCTGCGATTCGACTTGTAGAAAAGTGAATTGTTTCATTGCCAAACCATCCAAAATTATCAATCAACATACTCATAAGTAGCTGTCCAAAAATAACAGCCACGGTTGCGACGGCCGTGCCTATCCGCTGAACGGCTAACACCATGATGACGATATAAGGCACGCCACACATTGCACCTAATAACTGCCATTTGGGCACATCCAACAATGTCACTGCTTGAGGTGGTTCAAAATAAAAAATCAACAATCCAGTGATCAAGGCTCCAGTCGAAAAAGTTAAAAATGCACTGCGAAACACCCCCACTTTACTCCCCAGCTGTCCATTTATCGCTGCTTGCATACTCAAAGTGGCCCCGCCAATCACAGCCAACATAATCATAATCAATGTCATAACTCGCCCTTAACTTTGCGCCATCAGCACTAATGCTGCGACGATAAATAGCAGTGCAACAATACGTTTAGTATCAATTCGTCTATGTGCTGTACCAAATAAACCGTAGTGGTCAATCAACAAACTCTTCGCAACTTGGCCAGCTAAAATGCCTATCATTGTCATAGCAATCCCAATAGCTGGTGTTGCGATAGTCAGTATCACCACATAAATAGGGCCAAGCACTCCGCCCGTTAATGTCCAAGAGGGTTGCGCGAAAAATGAGGGACTATTTCGAGAACTGAAAAACAGCATCAAGATAAAGGTCAGCGCTGCGCCGACACCGAAAATACTAAAGGTTGCCCATAACTCCCCGACTTCAGCACCTAAAGGTCCTAGGAGGCCCGCTTCAACTGATAATCCCGCCCCTCCGAGCACAACAAAAAAAATCATTAAAAACTGCATACATAAGCTCCTGTGATTGAGGGCAGCAAGAGTACCCTAGTCGATAAAACCAATAAATGAGACAATGCAGGAAACACCTGTGCAGAATTTGCAAAAATGAATGATATAAACTCAATCAATATGCGAGCGTTAAAGTTTTTTATCGGCGTTTATGACAGCAAAAGCTATTCTGTTGTGGCTCGAAAAGAAGGCGTCTCTCCCTCGATGATTTCAAGAGTCATCAGCCAACTAGAAGATTCTCTTGGACAACAGCTGTTTTATCGAAATACCAGAGCAATCATACCCACGGAATCGGGCAGGATTTTCATTGAATATGCGCGTTCCATGGCAGAACAACTGAATGAAGTCCGCAATGAATTATTAGATAGGACGATAGAGCCTAAGGGATTAATTAGAATTAATGCCCCGGTTTTTTTCGGGCAGCGACATATTGCGCCTTGGTTAGCGGGGTTTTTAACGCGATATCCGCAGGTGCAAGTGGAGCTCACACAAACTGACGATTATATCGACCCGCATGTTAGTGCCGCCGATATTATCTTTCGTATTGGAACCTTGGTTGATTCATCACTCCATTCAAGAATACTGGGAAGCCAAACCTATCATCTTGCGGCGTCCAAAGCTTATATAGCACTGCATGGCATGCCCACTGAACCCGCCGATCTAAAAAACCATCAATGCCTAGTCTATAGCGGATCTTCGGGGCAAAATCGCTGGTTTTTTAACAAGAACAAGACGACATGGCTGTATCAACCCATCACCCCCATACTCACCTCAAATAATGCGGAAACATTACTCATAGCAGCATTAAATGATATGGGAATCGTCCTCTTTCCTGACTGGTTAATCGGTGACTCTCTTAAAAATGGACAACTTATTTCATTGCTCACGGACTGCGAATCAGCGATAAAAATTGATCAGCATTACATTACTGCCATTTATCCAAATTCTCGCACTCCCTCATTGAATGTCCGCGCTGTAATTGACTACTTTCTTGAGGTGTATGGCAATCCGCCCTATTGGAAATATTAAGGTTAGTGAATCGCTGCACTTAAGCTGCAACAGATACATTAAATCTGGCACTTAATGAGTGAGCTTAAATATCGACCATAAGACTCAAGGCATGAAACTCAGCCCCAAACTCCGCATAGCCAGTAAGGTTTGCTAGTTTGAGTCAACTTATCAAACGACCCACACCAAAAATAAAGGCCAGCAGTTGAGGTTGGCCTTTATTCATTTGATTTAATCACTTGATATAATAGCTTAGCGACTTCGTTTACCTTTATTGTTTAACAACAATAGCACTCTCAAAGCCTATGCAAGCGCACGAACGTCATTGGTTTGATGGTAATGCAAACGGGTGATTGCTAAGGCAATCAAGGCTAATAAGGTTAACGACCCCATCACCACACCTCGCCACTGCGCCTCATGCCAAAACATCATCAAATAAGGGCCGCCAATCGCAGCACCTAAGTAATAACAGCATAAATAGAGTGACGTTGCCTTAGCTCGATCACGACTGGCCCGCATTGCAACAAAGGAATTACAACAACTGTGGGTAAGGAAGAAACCACAGGCGGTCATTAAAAAACCTAAGCTAATGGTCAAAGTGGTATCAAACAGGGTCAGTAAACTGCCGAGCAACATCACGCACCAAGACCACTGATACAACTTATGTTGGCCAAATTTGGCGAGCCATTTCGCAGTGAAATACGACGCAATAGTCCCGCTGGAATAACACAGGAAAATCAAGGTGGCTTGAAAACGACTCCATTCATAGGGTGGAGCCATCAAATGCAGTTGAATAAAGCTAAATTGATTCACCATCATCATAAAGGTCAAGCCACCAATCGCGTAGACCAAACGCATTTGCGCATCGGTGAGATGATGACTAAAGCCATGAAGATCTTGCGCTAAACGGGCGCGTTTTGATAAGGAAGGCTCAGTGTTACTTGGTGACATCGACTGCGCATCGGCAAGTGAAGGCAGCAAATAGTTCACTAAAGCCACCCCCGCTAACGTCACTAGAAACAACAACCACATAGATTCTTGCCAAGATAAAAACTGCGACATTAAACCACCGAGCAGACGTCCAACAATCCCGCCAATACTGTTCGCCATAATATAAATGCCTGCGGCTTTCAGCATAGTACTTGGTGATAATTGCTCCTTAAAGTACGCCATGGCAATCGCAGGGACAGCAGCGAGTAATGCACCTTGTAGCAATCGCACTAGCACTAACCCATTAAAATCCGGCGCCCAGATTAATAGTAAGTTAGACAATGCCAATAACCACAAGCTGACAATGATTGGAGTGTGTCGACCGATACGATCTGACAGTACCGCATACAATAGCAATGAAAAGGCTAAGGAAAAACTGGTCACCGACAGGATCAAGGTTGCTTTAGAGCCTGATACCGCAAAATGTTCCGCAATCAGCGGCAACATGCCTTGCATTAAATACAAGTTGATATAGACCACCACTGAAGCGACGCAGAGCGCCCACATCAATCGGGTGTCACGCTGTTTATTGTCAATCATAGTATCTAATACGGCTTGCACGGGAGCCTCGACCAAGTATCACTCATAGGATAGACAAAGATTATCACTGGGCATAACATAACAATAATAGATAATATCTATCGTAATCATTGATTTTTGTTATAGAAATAGCGCACCGAAAGTACACTTCTTGCCACTGATAAAATAGTACGAGCCCGATTAATGGATATTCGCCAACTCAAACATTTAGATGCCCTTGCCAATACCGGCAGCTTTACCGCCGCAGCCAAGAAACTGAATATGGCTCAGCCCGCGTTAAGTCAAAGTATCAAGCGCTTAGAGGTCGCACTCGGCGTCACCTTAGTCAATCGTACGAGCAACAAAAATGATAAACTACTCACACTCACGGCCGAAGGTATAGTCCTGCATCAACACGCCACTTTGATCCTAAAACAAGTTAAGCAGGCCGAAGCGCAAATCCGCGCCATGGCAAATCTCACCTCGGGAGAGGTCCGCATTGCCGTGCCGGGCATGCTGGGTTCTTTCTATCTCCCCTCGCGCTTAATGGCTTTTCGGCATAAGTACCCCGAATTGAAACTATCACTGTTTGAAGGCGGGACGCGGGATGCACTGCGCATGTTGCAACAGGAAGAAGTGGATATTGCAATCATTACCGCCCAAGACCTACAGCCCGAATTTGATAGTCAGCTGTTAATCCGTGAGCAAATGGTGATCGCTATGGGTGCCGAACACCCTTTAGCGGAACATAGCGCTGTGAGTCTACATGACTTTTTCGACCATGAATTAGTGATGTTCAAAACAGGTTATTTCCACCGTGAATGGATACTCTCTCAAGCCAAAGAATTAGGCAAAAAGCCCAATATTGCCTTCGAGACCAATCTTATTAATCTGATTAAACAGATTGTTTCCCAAGGATTTGGGATCACCAGTGTACTTGAGATGGCGATAAGCTCAAAAGATGACATTTTAGCCAAACCCTTCGATCCACCGGTATTTTTAAACCTCCATATTGCATGGAAAAAGCAGCGCCCCGTCAGCCAAGCAGACCGCGCCTTTGTCGATTTTTTAATGTCAAATCGCTAACCCAAACCAGCAAATACAAAAAGGGCTGATATCAATATCAGCCCTTCTCTCTTACCATTAAACCTTCCGATTTTACTCTGAGGGTTTAGCCTTGTTTACGACGACCAAAAGCAAAAGGTAGCAACAACAAGCTTAACCAACCTAAGGCACCACCATCATCTTTCTTGGCTGGTGTTTCAGTCACAGATACAGACACAACACTTGAATCTTTATTGCCGTGGTTATCAGATACTGTCAGTTGGAATGAAACCGTCTGAGCAGAGCCACTCACGTCTGGTGCGACGAGATTAAGCTTGGCCGCATTAGCGTCAAAGTTAAAGCTGGTGCCCCCTAACTGAGTCCATTTGTAGGTCAAAGGATCATTGTTGGCATCCGACGACTTGCTCGCATCGATGAACAAAGGTTTACCTTCTTGGACAGTGGCAGGAGCTTCAATCACAGCTACTGGCGCCACTTCTGGAACATCAAATTGATACTCCTGCTTCAAGATTTCAGCCGAGTCGTTATTCACTTTGTTGGTCAATGCCACTATGTTGCCTTGACTCGCCTTACGTGGCACTAAGTCAAACGTGACATCTAATGCCGCAGCAGCAGAGGCCATTTCGATAGTCCAAGTGATCTTATTGCCCACTTGCGCACCTTGATGGCTAATATTAGCCACTTCGTGACCTTCTGGTAATAACGCCTCTAGGGTGTAAACACGGGTTTCTTGCGTTTTGTTCGCTTCGATACGCGTCTTCATCACTTTAGCGGTGCCAGGTGTTAATTCACCAGAAACTGTACTGCCTAGAGGGGGTAATACGTCATCACTGACGCGCTCAAATACGACCGGAATTTTAACTGGTGCGACTTTGTCATCAGTGGTGGTCAGCGTCAGCATAGCTATGCCAGCATCTCCCACTAGCATCGCTTGTTTCCATGCTAAGTTGACATTGAAATCTTTATGATCACCCGTAAGATTTGCAGTTAAGTTATCACCCGCTTCATCATATAAGGTTACTTGTTTCAAACTAAAGGCATCATCCGCATCGGCTGCAGATGCCTGATAGTTTTGTACAACGACAATATACTCACCCTTCACTGGGTTCTTAATGGATACACTTTCCTTTGAACCGCCAAACGCAGAAGATGCCGCGATAGAAAGCTTGCTACCGTCTTTCTTATCGAGTATCACAAACATGTCTAAGTCAGGAGAGGTTGTATTACCGATTGATGCATTGAAATATAAAGCTTTATCTTCAACATTAAAGCTAAATACTTTTACGCCATCGGCCAAATCATCAAATGCACTATCGGTATTTGAATCCTGTTTCACACTTGATTCATAAGTAGCGCTTAATTTAAGTGCAGTCACTGTCGCCGCAACACCCGGTAGATCAATCGCTTTCAAGTGCGCCAAATTACGTTCATCTGCATCACGTGAGGCTGAAACATTAACCAAAACAGGTAAATCGCGTTTAGCTATCTTAGCTACGATCGGCATATTAGCCGTTGGGAAAGTATCGGACGTTAATACTAAGTTACCAAAGCCCCAACTTGCACCGACGTCAGTCACATCCGCAGTCACTGTAATCGTTTGGCTTTCACCTTTTTTGAGATTAAAGCTTTCTGGTGTCACAGTTAACGCGAATTTATCCGTTGCGGAAACGCCTTTTGCAGTCCAGCTACCATCAGCCGTTGCAGTGACAGTACGTGTCCAAGTACAAGTATCGATACAACGTGAATCAGCCATGCTTGGAATGTTTAGCTTACGTGGATCGCCACCTGTCGAAGGATTAGCAATCTCGTAGTTTAGGGCACTTTCATCCATCACTAAGCCCGTTTTTGCCGCTAAATCAACACGAATACGACCGGCTCCTACGTCAAACGGATCAGCAACGGTTTTACCATCGGCTTTTTTCATGGCTTGGGCTGTCGTTGACGTCATCATTAGCGCAGAACGAATGTTGTCTGGCGTCCAATCCTTATGCAGCGATTTAAGTAACGCACCAGCACCGGCAACGTGAGGACTCGCCATTGAAGTACCTGACATCAAAGTGAAATCAGCAGGATCTGTACCTGTTTCATCATGGCCAAACTGTTGGTCGGAATAAGCAGCGTAGATGTCACTGCCCGGTGCAGCGACATAGGGTACGAGTACATCGTTAGTCAGGTTAGGTCCAATCAATGAACTGGCAGATAAAACATCCGCTTCTTTACTGGCAACTTTAGGGGTTGGAGACAGCGTGATTTCAAGAGCAGGATTTGCCGCCATAGCAGCAATCAATTCTAAGCCATCAATATCACCAATAAATACCGCTGGAATATTCAATTTATCCAGCCCCGACATAGTCAGACGCGCATTATTTTCACCATCTCTATTGAAAACAATCACACCCTTAGCGCCAGCGGCCATTGCTGCGGCCACTTTGATATCGAATGAGCAAACACCGCGTCTTAAAACGGCGATCTTGTCTTTAAAGGCATCTGCTGGGAACGGTTTACAGGCTTCAAAATTGGTCGCATCGATTGCGCCAGCATAAAGGGGAACACCTTTGAGCACTTCAGTTTGAACCGGACCAGAACCAGCAGTGTAATGATAGTTTTTACCATTAAATTCCACGGCGCGTACTATGTCACGGTTATGAGTCGAGTTAGCGACCGAAGTATACCAAGGTGCATTTTTAGGCGTAGAGTAAGGTGTTTGATTAATCGCAGGGCTCGTGCTTGTCGCGGCACGTGTGTTACCCGCAGCCACTGCAGCAAAAATCCCCGCATTACGCGCGGCTAAAAAGCCTTGTTCCGTCGCACTATTCCACGGGTTTCCACCGCCACTGATAGAAAAGTTAAGCACATCGACGCCATCTTTAATCGCATCATCTAAGGCTTTTAAAATCGGTGCGGTCGGGCAGCCAGAATAAGTGTCGCCCGCATTACCCGGATTACAAATTTGATAAGCTATGATGTTTGCATGTGGTGCAACACCTGAGATTTGTTTAAATTCAAGGCCTGTCGCAATGCCATCGCTTTCTAACTTACCTGTTTCACCTTGCACATAAGGCACATTCACTAGGATGTTACCTGCTGCGGTACTCGCAACGTGAGTACCATGCCCACCGTAATCCTCACCATTTTTAGCTGGAGGGGTGTCACCAAACACTTTTGCATCGTCGTAGTTATTTGTTATCTCAGAGTAACTGCGAACTCCAATCAACTTGTCATTACACATGCTCGCGAAATCAGTTTTACAATCACCAATATAGATGCCTTGACCTAATGGGTTTGTGTGGTCATAGCCATCTTGGCCAACATCAGCGAAAGAAGCATGATCTGAGTTAATACCTGAGTCGATAATACCGACGATCACGCCTTCCCCCATGGCTTTCGTGCCCGTCGCGCTGCCATCCCATACATTAGGAGAACCGATAAGCGCTTGACTGACGTCGGTTTCCATTTGCTCCATGCGCTCGCGCTCAACAAACGCAACCTCAGGTAACTCAGCCATTTTCTTCGCTTGAGCTTGAGTCATGCGAACCGCCATACCGTTTAACGCATACTGATATGTCGTTAATGGTTGCAGATTAGTGCCAACAGCCGCACTCGCGTTAGCTAAAAATCGGTTCTGTTTTACTTTCAAATAACTAACATAACTTTTGACTTCAGCTTTAGAAGCATCAAGTTTACCGTTCACAGCAACTTTTGAAGTACCGTTTACCTGCACTCTTTGTGAACTAGTCGCTTTCAATCCTGGAATAGTTCCTTGGTAATTAGCAACCGAACTATCGCGTAAACGAACGATATAAGTATATTCACCCTCACCTAAATCTGCTTCAGGTACAAACTTAACCTCAGCTCCGGCAGCGTTACCGCGTAATGAAGTGACTTGTAATTCACTTGGAATATCTAACTGCAAGGTTTCACCCGTAGGTGATAATACGGTTTGTGCATTTGCCGCCGACGATAACAGTGCCATAGACACTGCAAGTGCTATTTTAGTTTTCATTGTGACTTCCCTAATTCTTATAAGTTGTATGATTTATAAAACTCAGGTTTGGGTGGCATGAAAACGCTGCGACAACCAAAAACATCACCCGTAACTGACATTTTTTATGAATAACCATTCAATTTACTGTGATGATGATCACTGAGTTTTATCGCGACAATTTGTAACACGAGATGATACAAATTAAAACAGTAAACTAACAGAACGCAATTCAGTAAATGACGAACAAGCTCATACCTTGTTAAAATAAATCCATAGAACCTTTATCAGACTATTTTATGTCCCAACGATAAGTCGTAGTATAAAAATCGATAAAAACAAATAATAAACATTAAATCAAATAGTTAAACTAAACCTTTAAGTGTCAACTCAAAAATAGCCTTAGGTTAAACAGAATAAATCCCCGTAAATAAATATTCTTTTTTATAAATATCATTAGTTACAAAATAAACGCAAAAGACCCTAAATAAAACAATAAAGAATCAAAAACTAAACATTAAATTAACAAATCGTATGCATTTTGTATTTGTATAATATTTTACAAAATGATACCCCTTATAAAAATTAACTAACTTATGCATTAATATTCTTAATCCTATATGGAGCAAATTAATACTTAATCTCACATTTACAGCATAGCAAGCGGATTATTGACCACAAAAAAGCCCTTTCAATATCGAATTGAAAGGGCTAAATCTTCATCAATATAAAAACAATATTATTGCAGTTATGGCCAGTGGTTAATTCGCCATCACCGCCTTCATTAACACTTCTGTCGTGAACTTATCATTATTGATAACTGGGAACCTGTCATAGGTTTGGAAGATCACTTGGTCTTGAAACTTAATCATCGCCACTACGCCATATTGGATACTTTTATCGATCGATTTAGCGGGCAATGTAAATTTAAATGGCACAGGTGCTCTGGCGATATTGAAGGTTTTTTGTGCGACGATGACACCTGGAGTATTCAAATCAATAATGGCAATAATGATTTGGCAGCCTTGAGGTAATGGGATCTTCTCTAGATAGCCAGCTGCGCCATTGATGATAATCGGTTGATCAGGTGTTACAGTCACGCAGCCATTGAGCAAGACAGCCATGAGAGAGAACAATATAAACGATTTTATTTTCAGATACATACTAACGTCCTTTTACCATGCGTATCAGGCCTTCTTGGGTAGAAGAAGCCACTAACTCGCCTTGTTGATTGAAAAACTGCCCTCTGACGTAACCTCTGCCACCGCTAGCATTAGGGCTATCGATACTGTAAAGCAACCACTCTCCCATATTAATCGGACGGTGGAACCACATCGCATGGTCGATCGTCGCCATTCGTACCCCAGGACTTAAGAAGGATACACCGTGGGGCTGAGCTGCCGTGACTAAAAAGTTAAAGTCTGAGGCATAGGCGAGTAAATATTCATGGATATGGGCATCATTTGGCATAGGACCATTAGCCCTCATCCAAACATAACGGTACGGCTCGGTTTCTTTAGGCGCAAAAGGGTGCAGTGGATTGACCAATCGCATCTCAATTGGCGCATCGGCCATAAACTTTTCAAGTATGCTCGGCGGTACTTTATCCCGCATCGTCAGCGCCAATTCCTGCTGATTCAACAAACCTTCAGGTCCGGGCACTTGCGGCATAGCGGCTTGATGACTAAAGCCTTCCTCAGGTTCTTGGAAAGAGCAGGTCATATGAAAAATAGGGCGACCTTTTTGAATAGCACTAACCCGACGAGCGCTAAAACTACCGCCATCACGCATATTTTCTACTTCATAAACAATCGGCAACTTCTCGTCACCTGCACGTAAAAAGTAGGAGTGTAATGAATGGATCTTACGCTCAGCAGCTACTGTCTGTTTTGCGGCGCTCAGTGCTTGGCCCATCACTTGACCACCAAACACATGCCCAAAACCCAGATCTTGACTTTGACCACGAAAGAGGCCAATTTCAATTTGCTCAAGGGAAAGTAATGATAAAAGATCGTCTAATACCTGACTCATGGGATCCTACTGCGTAATTAGCAATTAATCTTAAAGGGTAACTCAGTTAGCCTTAAGCTGACCAGTCTTCTATCGATTATTCACAATCAAATCATCACTCCAACGGTGAGGAATTAAACGAGGCACGCTGGATTATCTATGTTGTTTATTGTGGTTAGCATCTACGGCCATTTACTGCATTTAAATCGCTATAGATGCAGGCTTAGTTCAAATACAAGCATGATGAATCAATCGATTTTAATGTGATGTTCTAGCGCACTTAACTTAGACCAAGACAACACTTTATCCTCTCCACAGGAGTGCAAAGTCACGGGGAAGGATTGGTGTAACTGTGGCCACTGCTGCGCGAGGTTATCTGGCGTAAAAAGACCTTCATTAAAATACATAGGCTGAAACTCGACAAACATGCCGTGGCTAACACTGCCCGCTCCGGCGAGTAGATGTTGACCATTTGGCGCCTGTTCACTCACCAAGAAAGCCGTAGTAGCCGTTAATGATTCAAAGGAAAATAGCGGTTGAATCGCACTCGCTAAATGTTTGGCCGTCATCGCGGTTACGGCCTGAGGGCATAAACTATTGACTCGAATATTATGAATTTCACCTTCTAATGATAAGCTATTCACCATGCCAACCAGCGCCATCTTGCTTGCACTAAAACCAACTTGGTGCAAGTCACCGAACAAGGCCGAGGCTCCCGTTGTCATCATTATCCGGCCAAAATGCTGTTGTTGCATATAAGGCCAAACAGCTTGAGTGAGATAAAAGCTGCCATTGAGATCGACATCCAATTGCCGTTGCCACTGCTCAAGTTTAATGTGCTCAAAGGGACAAGCACCATAAACGCCCGCGTTATTAATCAAGATATCAATGCGATGCCAGCGTAGGATCACCTCTTCAATCATGCTATTCACTTCATTTCGCTGACTCACATCAAGCACAAAATAAATGCAATCTCCACCGAGTTTAATAATGCTGCAATAGGTCTGCATTAATTCTAAGTTGGCTTGGTTCATCTGAGCACCGTCGGTGGAAACTGACTCATAGGACGATAACGGCTGGTCGACGAGTATCACTTTTGCCCCCCGTTCAGCCAACATGATGGCATACGCTCGACCTAACCCAGCCGCAGCCCCAGTGACTAATGCCACCTTATTGTCAAAACGCATCCAAATATGTCCTTATCGGCATTGTTGTAGCGGCAAAAAATAACGAGCATAGGGTAACAACCGCCTATGCTATCTACTAAACAGAGTATTTAGCGTTACGCCTATGTCATGGACAGCACAAAGCCTCCATCAACATTAACTATGGAAACACAGACTTTTTTGATTTTCTTTGAACTTAACGACAAATCTCATCCTGCATCAGTGAACATATGTGCGCCAATTCAAACTCTGTTAAATGCGTTTATTAGATAGTGCTCACTTTCGTGTTAAATCTTGTTATGCTATGCGCTAATTGAGCCCTTGCTCGGTACCATTCCCATTTACCAATAATGACTGGACGCCATGAATCCTTGGATTTTAGCAATAAGACCCCGTACGCTACCCGCGGCCATAGGTCCCCTACTGATAGGCAACATTCTCGCCCTGCATCTTGAGAGTTACAGCTGGTTAATCGCTGCCACTTCAATGTTGTGTGCTGTCTTATTACAAATCGCCGTCAACCTCGCTAACGACTATTTTGATTTTAAAAACGGCATAGATACAGATGAGCGCTTAGGGCCCATTCGCGTGACTCAAAGTGGTTTAATTTCACCAACAAGCGTTCGCAATGCCATGATATTTTGTCTCTTAATGGCGCTTGCCGTGGGATCATATCTGATTTGGCACGGAGGCTGGCCCATCGCCATTCTCGCCGCAGCCGCTATTTTAGGTGCTCTTGGCTACAGTGGTGGCCCCTATCCCCTAGCCTCCCATGGGCTCGGTGAAGTAGCGGCATTTGTCTTTTTTGGCTTAGTTGCAGTGGTGGGCAGTTATTATCTGCAGGCGGGCGATACAACTATTAATGCTTGGTTATTAGGCTGTGCGATTGGCTTGTTTAACGCTGCGATTATGTTGGTGAATAACACTCGCGACATCCGTACCGACACCCAAGCGGGCAAGCATACTCTAGCGGTACGTATTGGCGAAGCTCAGGCAAAAGTGCTTTATCAAGCCTTAATCTATTTGCCCTTTGGCTTAGTCATCGCAGGCTTTTTATTCGGTATTTTACCCGGTTTACCAGTACTACTTGCGGGATTATCTCTGCTTATTGCCCGCAAACTCAGTAGCGATTTTTATGCCGTTTCTGGTGAAGCCTTAAATCCGTTACTCGGCCGTACAGCTAAGTTAACCATGATTTTCAGTACCTTGTTTAGCGTGGGTTTAGTGTTTACCGCATAAGAGTAAATCAGCTAAGCTAATGCTACACCACAGCTCAATGCTGAATATAAAAAGGTTCATATCTTCGATAGATACGAACCTTTTTTATTGGCCGCAACACAACTTCAATTTGGCTTATTATCGACGAGGGAAATCCTACCCTCCATTTATTGCCAGATATAACCAGAGATCAGCGTGTTTAACAAAATACCATTAAAGTTGCGTTCGGCATGGGATGAACCATTATGGCCTGCACCAAAACACACATGTAGCGGTAATAAATGTTCTTCCCGCGGATGACTAAAACGCGCTTCAGGGGCTGATTGCCAATGAGTTAACGCTGTTTTTACCTCGGCAAAACTAACACTTGCCGTTAAAGTTTGCGTCAACCAATGATCAAATTCTGCACTGCGGCTTTGCACTGTGAGATCGCTTGAGAAAAAAGCCCGCATATTGTGAAATGACATGCCAGACCCCACGATCAACACCCCTTGGTCCCGCAGCGGAGCTAAAGCCTCCCCAATCGCTATATGGGTTTTAGGATCGAGGCTATCGACTAACGACATCTGCACCACGGGAATATTCGCCTCAGGATACATCAACTTAAGTGGTACAAAGGTACCGTGATCGAATGCGCGTTCGCTATCTAAGCGGGCGGCGATGCCCTTATCCGCTAGCATATTCGCAATCTGTGCGGCTAATTCTGGCTCACCGGGTGCAGGATATGTCAGCTGATAAGCCTCAGGTGGAAATCCATAGTAATCATACAAAATACTTGGCTTTGGGCTACTCGACAAAGTCACCACAGATTCTTCCCAATGGGCAGTGATCAACACAATCGCCTTCGGAGCTGTTATTGACACTGTTACTGAAGTTAAAAATGCACGCAATTCCCTATGATTAACATCATTGAGCAAAGGCATTGGGCCACCACCGTGGGGCACAAATAGCACAGGCATACGACTCGCGTTAACTTGCATCATAATCCTCTCGTGTTGATTAACTTATATCTGTACTACTGGCTTTAAACTCAGTATTTCTCACTTAACTCACTGTTCTACATAACACTTCAATGCACGCTTAAAAAGCGGAGCGATTCAGCACCAACTGCCGCTGAAATCGCACTAAACGCTCAACAATTTCATCCAGTTTAATAATCAGAAAGAGTCCTGCCGATAAACTCAATGCCAGCAATGCATTAATCGGCGCTTCATAGTTAAAGTGGAAATAAATCGCCCCCATCATAATCGCCAGTAAACCGCTCGCCGATAGCACTCGGTAGTCACGTAGACACAACCCAAGGGCGCCAATCACTTCCATCAAACCAATAAAATAACCAAAACCAGTGGGAAGATTCATTAATGTGAACGGAACATGGAACATAGACACGCCAAATAACTTGGCAAATCCCGAGATGAAAAACACTATGCTCATCGCCAATGTGACGGTTGCAGCGACGCGATTGAGTGTATTGGCACAAAGGAATAACTTCTGTGTATCAATCTCTGCAACTAAGCCATTGATACTTGACCCCTTGGTATCACATAAGTTTGAAAATCGCATCGCACACACCCCATTGATCTTAATATTGCCGTCAGTCTTGGGCATAAATTCGCAGACGACGAGCGAGAATGGAATCGATTATGAGCCGATAAAAGATAAATAAATATGGAATAAAATCTAATATCTCATAAACTAATAATTTATGACTTGTGAGCAATCCTTGTGACCTTAGACCAACTGCTGATGTTTAAAACCGTAGCTGAGGCGGGCTCACTCAAAGCTGCCAGTGACAAGCTGCATAAAACCCAACCCGCCATTAGTCAAAGTATCAAACAGTTAGAATCTCAACTCGATCTTATCCTGTTTAATCGCGAAGGTTATCGACTAGCCATCACTGAGCAAGGTCGAAAACTGCTGCAACATACCCTGCGGGTACTGAATGAAGCGCAAGAAATGAAGCAAGTAGCGAAGCATTTAGCCAAAGGTAACGAAGCAAGCATCACCTTAGCTTTTGAAGCCTCCTTTAATCTCGCTCGAATTTTGCCGATTTTAGAGCTGACTCAAAATGAGTTTCCCTATACCCAAATTATTCTCAAACAAGAGTTTTTAACTGGTGCACTCGAAGCGCTGAATCAAGATAAAGCCGAAATCATCATCTCCGCAGGCGGAATTGAGCCCATACGCTCGAGTCATTTAGAATTAGCCTATTTATTTTCCGGTAGTCTGCTCGATGTCGCCGCACCGCGCATGCTTGAGCGTCATCCAACACTGACCTACGCACGAGAGCTCGTTAATGAATACCAAATCGTGATCCAAGATACGGGCTCAGGCACTGCGAATATTGAGTTTGGGGTACAGGCGGGGCAACGACGTTGGTATGTTAATGATTTTTATACCAAGAAAATGCTTATTCAAAGTGGTATGGGCTGGGGCAAGCTGCCGCACTATATGATTGTAGATTCACTCAAACAGGGCGCGTTGATTGCACTGGATCTGCGTGAAAGGCAAAACAACATTCAACTCGATTACTATGTGATGCGAAAACCCCACTCACCTTTAGGCCCCGTCGCCCAAGCACTCTGGCAAAAGCTGATCGCTTTTTCTGTAGATGAATTTAAAACATAACACCAAAGTAAAAAGGGCCAATAGGCCCTTTTAAATCAAACAAAAATTACTGTACTTCTTGCTTGGCAATGGCGCGGTCTAACTTAGCTCGTTCAACTTCAGGGGACGCTTTAATCGCGTTCACTAGGTTGATGAGATCAGTGCCATCTTCAGCGGCTAACAAGAGTAAATTACTCTTGTTTTGCCAATCCACTTTCAGGCCATGAACTTTTGCAAAATCCTCAGCTGAAACGCCAGGTTTAAGCTTAACAACCAATTTGCCTGTCATTTCTGCAAATGGCTTACCAGACTGAGTCACTACTTTCTGTCCTTTCGTTAACTGTTTAGCTTGCTTCACGCCAGCATCAGTTTTGACAAAATATTGGTTGTCAGTACCCAAAAATTCAGCACGACTGACTGTGACGCCTTGTGTTTCACCTTGAGGTTCAACCAAATCAACTTTGTCATGTGCCATAACTTGTGCAGATAACGTAAGAGCAACTGCAACTAATGATAAATTCAACGCTTTCATTTAATACTCCTTAAGATGCAGACTTGGCAGCATGGCCATGGAAACGAATTGACCAACCTTTTAGTTTTCCATCAGCTTCATTAGGAATAGAGATATAACCTTGATCATATTTGATAAATTTATAGCTACCACTATTCACATCAATAAGCTTGATAGTCCATTCTCCCTTAGCTGATTCACCATAGAAAGCATTAGACAGCATAGGCGTTGCATCAAAGCCTGTAATGAGATCTTCAGGATCTGTTTTATCCATAACACCTTGATATACCAAACCATTATAAGGTGTCATTAATACACTTTTCGTTCCTGCTGGAGATATTAGCTCAACAGCAAGATCCGGTAGACGTAAGTGATCTGCCGTTAACTCGATTTGTACAGCTTCAATGATTAAATCATCCGCTACCATCTGAGTATCACTAACACCATTGACGTCCGCGTCAGGAATAGCTTTTGCCAATTCTTGGCTCGCTTGCCATTCAGTTACCACATATTCACCTAAATCCTCAGCATAGGATTTAGCCAATTTTACCGCTTCGCTTACGTTAACTCGGCCGAAACCATAAAAATTATGGAATGAATAACCAGCGGCGTTTTCTTGCCATTCCGGAATAGCAACATATTCTTGAGCCGCATCGCCCTCGCCAATAGTCACAGTTTTAGCCGCAATATCAGCATTCACTTTGGTTGAAGTTTTAGCAAGAACATTGCGTACATCACGCCACGTCAAATCTGGGTTTGCACTCATAATCACGGCGACTGCACCTGAAGTATTCGGTGCAGCTGAAGATGTACCGTTCATTGTCGAAGTGTAATCACAATTTGAGTTTAAAGGATGTAACCCACCGTGGAACGGTGTGCTTGGGCGATCTTCTGCAATCGCAGATCCATTTTCACAACCTACGCGGTCTGTTGTTACAATCGCTGGATTAACTTCACCATATTCTCCACCTGGAGCAGTGACAAAAATATTAGACCCTACTGATGAATAGCTCGATAACACGCCTTTAGCATTAATTGCACTAACGACTAAATTGTAGACGTTTGCATTATCACTGGACATGTTTGAATTATGGAAAGGTAATCCATGGTTAGCAGGGTTTTCAGCTGTGGCAGAAAAGTGATCTCCTGGAAGCCAGAAGGTACTGAAACGATAGTAGTCATAACCATTACCAGCCGATTTAACGAAAATACTGCCTTTACCATCAAAGCTTTGAGTCGTCACATCGCGGTATACTTCAGATTCATCCTCTTCAAAACCGTGCGGGAAAGGCACGCTGTAACCATAGCTTTGGTTAAAAACACGGGCACTATCGCTGTAGGCACTAGCGCCATGTGATTTAGTAAAGTTTTCAAATGTTTGAACATTTGTCACTTTACCTGTCGGATCGGAATCTAAGAAGTTAAAACCAATTAGTTGTGCCTTTGGGGCGACACCACGACCACCAATACCGTTCCAACCCTCTGCTGCGATAATCCCGCCCACTGCAGTCTGAAGGATCCCCTCATAAATCAGCCATAGCATAGCCATATTTGAGCAACTGATTGGCGAATAATACCCAGGCCGCCAGCAATTCTTTCTCCGTGATTTGATAATCAGGCCGCCTGAGTACCTCCAATCCCAAGCGAATCGTTGAGAGTACCGTTCGATGCCCAATGGTATTGGCCTGAAAATGCTTATCCCAGCCCTGTTGCTGTGCGTGTAAACCAACTAGCCACAACAGGCATTGAACCATCAAC